>CAZBNQ010000039.1:0-10005 GCA_964493035.1 uncultured Hyphomicrobiales bacterium
CCATTGTTCTGGAATTACATCTGTAAAATCGCTAAGATCAACTGATTTTCTTAAAGCTATGTGATTGGAATTTTCTACGTCTGCTTCGCTTTCAGGGGATAGTCTGCCGATTGCTAATTCATAGAATGATGCATCTCCAGTTTGAGAAGCTAATATTCTTGAGTCTGTGCTCCATTCTAAAGTTCCAAATTTAGTAGTAGCAACTCTATTATTAGCCAAATGTGTTGGTTGATATTCTGCATTCCAAAATCCAGTAAAGAAGCCATACCATTTGCTTCCTTTTTCATCTACTCTCGAAACAGTATATGCAACACCTAATTTATTATCATACATAAAACCGTACAAGCTTGGATATCTGCCTTCGTTTAGGGATTCCACTTTATTATCATATATTTTGATTGGTGCATCCCAAGTTACACCATTGTCAGCAGATTTTCTTAGAAATATATTGTTTTTTGTATTGTCACCGGTGTAGTTTGTATACTTAGCCAAATCGAAGAAACCACGTTTGATTGTAAGAAGGGTATTTGTAGTCGGTTCTAATACAAATGCTTTGTTTGTCATATGATAAAAATATGAGTAGCAATTTGCTAAAGAATCAAATACGTTGAAGTTTCCGCTCTGTGTTTTATCAGAGTAATTCTTTAGGGGCTTCCAATTTTCTGCGCTTACAGTTTTTCCCTGATATTTTGCGTAAGGATCATAAAACTTCAAATCCTTGACATCTGCATAAGTATTCATTGATACTGTTAATAATGCAGCAGTAGCAATCAAATTTCGTAAAAATTTCATATAGGCGACTCCGTATTTAAATAAAAAACAATTTAAAATCTATTCAAATTATTTTTAGCATAAATGTCAAATATAACAATAAAAATCCAAATACAGTAAAATTATCTTTATTTTCAAAGCAAATAGCTTCCATTCAAGCTTTTTGCAAGCAAAAAGTTGATCCTTGTCCAAAAATTTATTTGTTTATTAATATTTTTCTTTTTTTCTTAAAATTTGAATTGCAATCCATAAATTAATCCGGCGCTTGCCTTCCAATTAGTATTATTATTGCCAACTTTAAGGTTATAAATTCTTGTATCAGCTCCGATGCTCAAGTTTATTCCATGATATAGATTGACACTGCCTAATAATTTAGCATAGCCAAGCCCACCATAGTTTGTAGCTCCAGCACCTATTCTTCCATTCAAAGACATCATTTCGTTCGATAATATCGAACTTTCTACAAATCCTGCTGCCCATACCAGTTTTTCATCTCTATTTAAAATTACTGGCAGTACTACTCCGCTATTACTTGAATTACCAATTGGATCTAATCCTAATATTTTTACTGACAATCCTTTTGCTGATACTCTAACTGCAGACATTTCATCGTATTCATATTCACTAAGGCCTACTTCAAATCCAATTTTTATTGATTCGCTGGTTGAGTATGCAAAGCTTTGCGAGTAATTGTTTTTGGGTCTTATTTTTACATTTGAATTACTAATTGATGCAAATTCTTGACCAACAAATGTTCCTAATGTCATCGAATTGGATTCGAACCAATTTGAATTGGGATAAAACATTGTTGCATTTATATCATTCGAATTAGTATATACATTTGTATTATTCAATTTTACAAGTTCATTAGCATTTATGTTTTGAAAGTTGTTCATTTGCATAAACACTTGATTTCCATTAGTATTATAATCTATTGAAGAATATTGATTGAGAGAAGATTCTTCAACTAATATTTTGTCTATTACAGCCAACTCCTGATTACTTACGTTGTTTATAGCTGTAGTTTCTTGATTTGAATTCAATTCTGATTCAGAGATTGTATTAGAAATTTCTCTGGACGAAACTAAGTTCAAATTTGCATTAGAATTGATATAAGTTCTAATTTTTGCAGTTTTTTCACCAACTCGTGCAGGTTTTGCAATAATACTATTAAGCACTTTTTGCGCTTTTGAGTGCGACTCATCTTCAGTACTCAATTCAGCCTTAGAAGCTGTATTTCCTGGTTCGACGATACCGGAATAGATATTTTTGGGATTTTGGTTTGGCATATTTTGCTCGTTGATCTGCCATATTCCGATAGAAGAACCAACAATAACCAAAACAGCAGCCATAGCAAAAGCAGGCTTTAAGCTCCAATTTTGCAAAAAGTCCCAATTGAAAGTGAATAGTAATTTTCTTCTTTTCTTTTCTTCAGATGCAGGAAGAGCTTCCATAAATTTCATCATGATCAAATCTTCAGTATCTCTAAACACATCTTCGGGTGTGCTTATAGATTCGGCATCCTCTCTCAATGCAGCACTCAAAAACACTGCTGCATCGAATTCGTGCTTGGCGGAGATATCATCTCTCAGTAGTTCTCTCAGTTCTACGTCTTCGTCGTGAGATAACTCTCCATCCAAATATTGCGATATGAGCTTGTCAAGACTCATTGATTTCCTTAACTAATGGTTGTAAAATTTTTCTTAATATTAATCTTGCTCTATGAACTCTTACTTTGGCAAGCGATAATTCTATTCCGAGTATATCTGCTATTTCTTGATATGAGCAATCTTCGTATTCTCTCAAAATCAAGGCTTCTTTTAGGTTCACAGGCAAGCTTTGAACCGCTTGTTCCAATACTTCTTTTAGTCCGACATCAGAATCCGGCGATTTCATGTTGCCATGGTATATTTCGTCAAATGTTTCGTGATTTTTCTGGGATCTGATCATGTTCAAGCACACATGGCGCGATATTGTAAATAGCCATGCTGTGAAGTTTGTCCCTTTAAAATTCTTTCTATTCTCGTATACTTTGATAAATGTTTCTTGAAATGCATCTTTAGCCTGCACTGGATCCACCATCATTCTCAAGCAAAAACGATATACCTTCTGCTGGTATTTATTATATAGAACATGAAAAGCTTCGGCACTTCCTGTCTTCAGACTTTCTATTGCCTTTTGCTCATCATCTAGTTCTACATTATGTTTTTTGCTCGAAAACATTTATCAATCACCTTTTTTTTTAAGTTTATACACGAGCTTTGTTCTTAAGACACCTATAAATAATATTAAGTTACATTTTTTATAAAAAATTTATTTTTTCTTTAAAATTTTAACAAATTCTAAAAAATTTTACATAATTAAATTTGGATTTTGTTATTATATAAATTTATAATATTTTTTGACAGCTTTTTTGATTATCCAGCGACAAGAGAGTCCTTTGGGAAAAACGACATAATCACCCGCGCCAAATTTATAAATTTTATCGCCGGCAATCACCTCAATTTCTCCTTCGATTATCTGGCAATGCTCTTCGGAGTCATAATACCATTCGAACTCCGAGATTTCTTTTTCCCAGATATCCCATTTATCGATAGCTTTTGCTTTTAGTTCTTCTTGGCTTATTTGCTTTATTATTATGCTCATCTATTCACCATAATTAATATTCAAAACAATCAATTATTAAACTATGCAATTTACTAATTTTGGAAGAGAAATCGAAAAACTTGTACCCTTATTAATTTCACTTTTCACGCTAATATAGCCCTCGAGCATATCCACACATCTTTTGACTATAGCCAGTCCCAATCCGGTTCCTGATATTGAGCCGACATTTTCGCCTCTCTGGAATGGCTCAAAAATATTATGCAAGTCTCCTTCAGATATTCCTATACCATTATCAGTTACTGTTATAGTAATCCTATCTTCATGCTCTTCCAAATATGTATTAATTGTAGAATCAATTTCTGAATATTTTAATGCATTAGTAAGCAAGTTGATTACTATTTGATGTAAAATAATATTATCAGTCACAAATCTGATTTCTTGCTTATTGCAGATTAGCTTTATCTTATGTTTCATTGCGTCCATAGTGAGCACTTCATTAATTATCTCATTCAAATACGCAATCAAATCTGTTTCGTTCAATGTAATAACAAATTTGCCTGATTCTTGCTTGCCAAGCATCAACACATCGTCTAGCAGTCTGGTCATATGTGCTATCGAAGTTTCAATTTTATTAATTTGACGTTTTATACTATTCAAGTCATTTTTCAAAGCATATTGTTCGATCAGATAAGCAGAAGACTGGATGATAGTGAGTGGAGTTCTATATTCATGCGAAACCATCGAAATAAATTTTGTTTTCATTTCGCCTAATTCTTTTTCATTATTCAATGCTTTAGAAAGTTCTTCTTTTGCTTCATAAAGTTCGTTTTCTGTTCTTGCTCTTTCTTCATTTTCAATTTTCAATTCTTCTAAAGCTTCTTCCAATTGATAAGTACGCGAAATAATTCTTTCTTCAAGTTCTTGATTTAATTGTTTCAATTGATTTTGAGCTATTTTCCTATTCTCCACTTCTCTAGCCAGCAATATATTATTATAAGCCAGATTAGATAGTGCATTAGCCATAATCCATAATAAATTGACAGCATGAGAAAACTGCTCTAATGGCATTTGTGGCATTTCTTTATAAGCTTCTAGCATCTTGATAGGATCTGCCCCAATTTCTTTAGCATACTTCTCAATTGTAACTTCACCTACGTTCAATACATTATTTTGCCCTATCAGCCAATTAGCTATATGCTTTCCACCAACAATTATTGGTGCGCTGGCATCTAAAAATCCACAACTAAGACACTTGTGATATTCTGCCTTGCGGCTTTGATTTGCTTTTTCACCCAACAATTTATCTGATTTCAAGCAATTTGAATTGCCTTTATCGGTTGCTCTTATCATCGAGCACACTTTACTAAAGTTTGAGCCATTAGTAATAGGTTTTCCATCCAAATCTGTAATAATAGAAGCAACATTTACAGATTGAGCAAAACTATCTTGCATTTTCTGCAAATCATCTAATTTTAATAATTCCTTTAGTGCTATCTCAGTTATATTTTCATTAGGATTTAATAATACATTTAGTTTCTGGTTTAGAATTGCTTCATTTTCTCTTAAAGTATCCTCAGCCAATTTTCTTTCATCAATTTCATAAAGAAGTTTATATTTTGTATAGGCTTGTGTAGATATATAATCGATCCAGCGTTTTTGAAATTTCAAATGATTATGAATACTTTGGCGATTATATCTTGGCACCTGATTTAAAAGCTCAAAATATTCCTTTTTATCTATACCCAATTCAACTGCTTGTTTTTCAAAAAAATTATAGTTTAGTTCTTCATCATCATACAAAAACTGGCCAATAAATACTGTTGCACTATGATAGCCTGCTACCATTATTGGCAGAGCAATTTCTCTCAATCCATTGCCACATTTAAATTCTTGTATGTAGTCATCATTTATAAAATTATCTTTTATCAATTTTTCACTAACAAAACACCTAGCAAAGCTTTTGTCTGTTTGTCTATGATATTGAATACAAATCTCCTGCCAGCCAAATGAAAACAAGACTTTGCCGTCTAAATCAATTAAACTAACCGGATATCTGGTTGCCTTATATAGATCTTCAAACAATGCTTCAAGCTGCTTGATGTCAACTAACTGAGTAAAAGCTAACTTCATTTATGATCCCATTTATATATTTTACTTTATAAATACTTGTTTATAAACATTTTAAAATACAAAATTCTTAATATATTTCAATAATTATTTTATTATGAGTTAAACTTAACTTGTAAGACAATCGTTTTTTTGTTAATTTGGAATTAATGCTCCTAAATTGGGGGGAGAATGTTTAATTATTATTCGGAGCATATATGGAAGCTATAGAAATTATTGGATATCAGACTGCAGAAGGTAATTACACCAAATTGCCCTTATTTACTATGTCTGTGGCAGCCGGTATTCCTGTGCCTGTCGATAATGATATCGACAAAGAAATAGACCTAAATGAATTCCTTGTCGAGCATCCTGCAGCTACTTTTTTTGCTAAAGTTAATGGCGATTCTCTATCTGACTATGGAATTAGAAATGGCGATATTCTTGTGGTCGATACTGCAATCGAACCGGCTGACGGCAAAATGGTACTTGTGGCTCAAAACAAAGAATTATCAATTAAAATTTATCGTATTGTGGGTTCTGATGTATATTTAGAATCATATAAGCAGCATTTTCTGCCTCTTACGATCGAGCCTTATATCGAGTTTCAAATTTTAGGTACAATCACTAAAATCATTCATTCTCTTTAATTCGGCACAATAATTGAGTATATCAGCTCAAACAAATATTAGGAGAATTGATGAAAGCAAAAAAATTAATACCGGTCAAAAGCAAATATTCTTTTGTTGCGCCTGTTATTTCGGCAGCAATCAGAAAAGGCAGCTCAGAAGTTGGTTCGAAATATAGCTTGGTAGATCTCAACAACCTTTTAGCGCCCAAGCCTCATAGTTCTTTTATGGTGAGAGTTTCTGGCGAAAGCATGAAAGATGAAGGGATTTTTGAAGGCGATATTTTGATTGTCGATAAATCTGAAATGCCTGCCGACGGCAAAGTTGTTATTGCTGCTCTCAATGGCGAGCTCTTGGTCAAGACTTATAGAGAAATCGAAGGTAAAGTTTATTTGTTTTCGGCTAATCAGAAGTTTTTACCTATCGAAATTTTCCCTTATAGCGAATTATCTATTCAAGGTGTTGTCAAACACGTTATTCATAGCTTATAATATTTCATTATTATATATATAATTTATCGAAATGAATATTTCTGAAGATACTAAATTGGTAGTAGAGTTTATGCAGGCTTACTCGGATAATTCCATCAGAAAGCCTGCCGATATTGAAATTTTGCTTGAAGCTTCTGCAGCTTCTATGAATTCTCAATTGATGAATGAATTGATCTTTGCGGGCAAATCAGTCAGAAACCTACATCTCAAAATCAAAAAAAGCCAAAGCTCAGAATCTATTATTGAATATGAATTTTATAAAAATATCGATAGAATGAAATCGATGATTAATTCAATTATTCCTTCAGACGATTCAGAAGTCATCAAAAGATTCGAAACTACTTACCTAAATGATAGTAGAGGTGCCATTCTAAATCTTATTGATTTGGCTCATGATCTTACTATATTGAAAAATATCCAATCCGATAGCCGTAGCGGCAAATTCAATTCCGAGGATTAATTTTATGACTTGCGGCGAGTTTAAGACAATATTTAAAAACAGGATTATTCTTGCCTTTGTAAGCGACGAGACTACCCACCTTTTTAAATTCAATTCTACTCATATCACTTTTTTCATGCGCAAATTTATTGATGAGAAAATTCCTTATTGGAGAAATATTTTCTTTTATGAGCTATCTAACCTTAATGAAGAGATTCTCGAAGACGGAAAAATCACTAAATTCGAAGATAAAGCCAGATTCTTATACGTTATTGCAAAGCGTTTAGATCAGAAAGGCGAAATTTGCGTACTCAAACGTGTCCTGCTTCCACCCGACTTAAGCAAGCTCGAAGGCACTCGTGCAAAACTTTATACTTTAAAATTTTAGCCTTGCATAAAATATTATTTTCTTTTGTTCGATAAATATTTGTTCAAATCTTTGAATTAACTAATTATTATAAATAGATAAAGCGGGATTTAAATGAAAATTCATGAATATCAAGCAAAAGAACTACTACGTCGTTTTGATGTTCCTACTCTTTTTGGTAAAGTTATTTTCAGTCCTGAAGAAGCAGGCAAAATTGCTTTTGATGAATTTGAGGCAAAAGGCATTTCTACTATTGTCCTCAAAGCTCAAATTCATGCCGGCGGCAGAGGCAAAGGCATTATGCATTCAATAACCAATAACGAGCAAATTTTCCTCGACGAAAAACCTGTTCGTGGTGTTACAATTATCAACGGCGATAAAATTGCCGATAGAGCTTATAAAGTTGCGGCTTCTGTGCTTCACAATAAGTTGGTTACTATTCAAACCGGCGAAGAAGGTTCTATTGTTCGCAGAATGCTTATTGAAGAAGGTGTTTCTATCGCTAAAGAATATTATGCTGGTATTGTATTAGATAGACAATCAGGTATGAACACTGTTATGGTTTCTACCGAAGGCGGTATGGAAATCGAAAAAGTTGCCGAAGAAACTCCTGAAAAAATCATTAAAGAATCTATTAATCCTGCATTTGGCTTGACTGACTACCAAGCTCGTCGTTTAGCTTTCGGTTTAGGTCTACAAGGTGAGGCTTTCAAAAACTTTCTTAATTTTATTCAAAAATTAGCTGTTGCTTATGAAGCCTTGGACTGCAGCTTGCTCGAAATCAATCCTTTAGTGCTTACTTCAGACAATAAGATGATTGCTCTCGATGCTAAAATCACTTTCGACGACAACGCTCTTTATCGCCATCCAGAATATATTGACCTTAGAGACGAAGCTGAAGAATCTCCTCTCGAAGTGGAAGCTTCCAAATTCGATCTTAATTATATAAAACTTGATGGTAATGTTGGCTGTATGGTCAATGGTGCCGGACTCGCTATGGCTACTATGGATATGATTAAACTTTCTGGTGGCTCTCCTGCCAACTTCCTCGATGTAGGCGGTGGTGCAAACGTTACTCGTATCGCTAATGCTTTCCGCATTATGATGAGCGACCCAAATGTGAAAGCTGTTTTGATCAATATTTTTGGTGGCATTGTTCGTTGCGATAAAGTTGCTGATGGTATTGTCGAAGCTCTAAAAACTGTCAAAGTTGATATACCGGTTATCGTTAGACTCGATGGCACCAATGCTCAAGAAGGCAAGCAGACTTTGCTCAACTCGGGACTAAAATTCAACGTGGCTACTACTCTCGAAGAAGCTGCTAAATTAGTATCCAAACTGATTGCTGCTTAATTTAAAAAAAGAATCAAAACTCTCAAATTTAATGTCACATCTATTGTAGAGACAGGTCTCAGACCTGTCTCTCTGCATATACCTTAAATCTAATGAAACAGCTCTTAGACCTGTCTTTCTGCAAATACCAGCAAATCTAATGAAACAGCTCTCAGACCTGTCTCTCTGCAGAAACTTGATAATCTATTGTAGAGACAGGTCTGAGACCTGTCTCTACGAGAAAAAGACAAAAAAAAGATATTTGATCGCTGTGTTGTATTATAAATAATTAGTAATTTTAGGATTCTTCTATATAAAATAATTTATAATAATTCAGATGCCTATCCTCGTCATATCCTTGTTCAATATTTTCAGCTTTTCCATGAACGTAAATATGAAAATTTTTATCTAATTTAATGACACTTTTCATGATCTTTGCTTGGCGCTTCACTGCAGAATTATTTATCTCGAAGTTATCAGCCAATTCAATTCCATGATAGTCTTCATATCTATCTTTGAAGTCATTAAATGATTCAATAAATTTCGGTTCAACTATTACCTTTTCAGTAAAATCTTCTATATCAAAACCTTCGTTACTTTTGAAATATTCAGCAGATCTATTAAGTAATTCTGCTTGCTCAGCTCTCGATACTGCAACTTCGCTAGGAAGCTCTTCAGTTATAAAAGTTTTGCATAGATTGATAGTATTTTGAGTAAAGTAATAATTATCTTCTCTTGGTTTAACATTTAAAAAATCATCTCTCCAATAAACAGCTTCAGAACCTTTAGAGATATTATCGACTATAGCGACACAAAAACCGCGTTCTTTTTCAGTATTTAATATTATGCAACCCTTATCGAGTTTATTTATATTTATGCCATCTTCTCTATTTATTTCAAAATTATTGTGTTTAGGATAAATTTTCAGAAAAGTATCTTTAGATTCAGACTTAAAAATACCGATAGCATCAGTCAATTCGCCCCAAATAATACAATCAGTGAAATAAACTACATAAAACTCACCGGAATTAATTTTTGGGTGGGTGGATTGTTCGTATAAATGCTTTGCCAGATGTACAGAATTTTCATGTAAAGTATCAGGATTATCGAAAATTTTGGAAGCAAAAGTATAAACTGCATTCAAATTCAAATCCGATTCGTTATGAAGATTATAAAATTCATCTTTTTTGAAAGGAGACAAAAAATATCTCATCAATAATGACTTTATTTTTAGCTTTATTATAGTCTGTTTTAACATGACCT
>CAZBNQ010000039.1:10015-13524 GCA_964493035.1 uncultured Hyphomicrobiales bacterium
CATCTGCAAGCTCAATCGGACCTGAAGAAAGCCTAAGCTCTTCGTCTCTGGACTTATTGCCGACTTTGTGCAGAGATATTGTCTGCATTACGGCTGAATCAAATACTATCATATTTATCCTTAATTATTTTTTTTCTAAAATATAAACATAAGCTATACCGAAGCTTAGAGATTTCCAATAAGTACTTTTAAATATACCTAAAGAATCAGCAATGGCAGTAAAATTTTCTCTGCAAGGATATACACTAGCAGTTTCGGGCAGATAAGTATATGCTTGCTTGTCTGGCGAAAATAATTTACCAACAATAGGAATCACAACTTTTGAATATATTTTATATAAATACTTAAATAATCCGCT
Organism: uncultured Hyphomicrobiales bacterium; assembly: GCA_964493035.1. GTDB lineage: Bacteria > Bacteroidota > Ignavibacteria > Kapaibacteriales > UBA2268 > JAUQWR01. The sequence goes on from CAZBNQ010000039.1 coordinate 10,374, forward strand.
TGGCTGGCCAAATTCTAAAACCACAACTTTGCCGCCCGGTTTTATTACTCTGCAAAGTTCTTGAAGAGATTTTTCCAAACTATCGGCATTTCTAATACCAAAACTAATTGAAGAGAAGTCGAAGCTGTTGTCTGGAAACTGAAGATTCATGACATCAGCTTGTTCGGACTTAATATCAAAACCTTTTTCCTTAAATTTTATATCGGCCAACTCAACCATTTTTGGAACAAAATCAGTAGCAGTAACCACAGCACCTTTTTTAGCAAAAGCTATAGCAAAATCTCCGGTACCGCAAGCGCAATCAAGCACTTTATCGCCCGATTTGACTGCAGACAGCGCCACAGATTTCTTTCTCCACTGATGATGAATTCCAAACGAAAGCAGATCATTCAAAAAATCATATTTATCAGCTATTTTATCGAACATTTCCCTGACTTGTTCGCTCATTATTCTATCCTTAATATTTCAAATTACAATATGAATATTGACGTATTATTCGTAAATTGCATAATTGTTTATTTTCAAAAATACGCAAAAAGATATGAATCAAAAATACGAAGCCGTAATTGGCTTAGAAGTACATGCTCAAATGTTGACAAAAACTAAAGCTTTTTGCACATGTACCACAGAATACGGATCATTACCAAATACCAATACATGTCCGACTTGCCTCGGGCATCCCGGTGCTTTGCCCGTTCTAAACAAAAGTTTAGTCGATTATATTATCAAGATGGGCTTAGCCACAAATTGCAAGATAAGACCTATTTCGACTTTTTCAAGAAAAAATTATTTTTATCCTGATTTGACAAAAGGCTATCAGATTTCTCAATTCGAAGATCCAATCTGCTATGATGGCAAGCTCGAAATCGAATTAGACGACAACAGCAAGAAGACAATTGGTATTACACGCATCCATATGGAAGAAGATGCAGGCAAATCTATTCATGATTTGGATATTGATACTCTTGTCGATTTGAATCGCTGCGGTGTGCCTCTTATTGAAATTGTATCCGAACCTGATATTAGATCAGCTCAGGAAGCTTATAAATATCTTATGAATATTAAGCAGATTGTTATGTATCTCGGCATTTGCACCGGTAATATGGAAGAAGGTGCTTTGCGCTGTGATGCTAATATTTCTGTAAGGCTTCGTGGTGCCGAAAAATTTGGTACTAAAGCAGAAGTCAAAAACCTTAATAGTTTCAGAAATGTCGAAAAAGCTATTGAATTTGAAATTAATCGTCAAATTCAAATTTTGGAAGATGGCGGTAGAGTCGCTCAAGAAACTCGTCTTTGGGATGGTGCCAAGCACGAAACCAGAAGCATGCGCTCTAAAGAATTTGCTCATGACTATCGATATTTCCCTGAGCCTGATTTAGTGAAAGTCAATGTTTCTGATGCTTGGATTGATTCGATGAGCAAAGAAATGCCCGAACTTCCCTATGCTCGCAAGCAAAGACTTATAAGCCAATATTCAATTCCTGCTTATGATGCTGCCATCATGGTCGAAGATAAATTCTTAGCTGATTTCTACGAAGAAGTTTGCTCTAAATTAGTAAACAAAAACGAAAGAAATTATAAGCACGTAAGTAATTGGATTATGACCGAAATTCTTAGGATTTTGAGTGATAAAAATGTCGGTATCAATGAAGTGAATTTCAATACTCTTCATATTGCTGAATTAATTGAATTATTCTCTGAAGATCAAATTTCGAGTCGTATAGCAAAAGATATATTTCCTGAAATGATTTCTGAAGGCAAATCGCCAAAAGATATTGTCAAAGAAAAAGGATTAATTCAAGTTTCTGATAGCTCTGCTATCGATGCGATTGTCCAAAAAGTGATTGCAGACAATCCTGATACTATCGAAAAATATAAAGCCGGCAAAACTAATGTTATGGGCTTCTTAGTTGGTCAAGTTATGAAAGAAATGCAAGGCAAAGCTAATCCTAAGATTGTTACTGATCTGGTGAAAGCCATTCTCGAAGCCTAAAAGCATAATTTATATGAAAAGGGACTGAATCTATAAAAACCTTGATTCAGTCCCATTTTTTTATATATACTTTAATTATTCGTGACGCAAAGCAATGACAGGATCTACCCTTGCAGCTCTATAAGCCGGATATAGCCCGGCAAATAAACTTATAACAATAGAAAATCCTAATGCCCCAAATATAAGCCAAAGTGGGAAATAGAATACATTAGCTTCGGGTACTCCCGCAGGCAATACATATGAATTGATTATGAAAGATGCAGCTAAAGTGACTGCCCAACCAAGTAGCAGCCCAATCACTCCTCCCAAAAATCCAATTAAAGAAGCTTCAATAAAGAAAATTCTTCTAATATCTGATTCACTTCCGCCAATTGCCTTCATTATTCCTATCTCTTTTGTTCTCTCTAATATCGACATCACCATTGTATTGATTATACCCAATGCTGCTACAAATAGTGATACTATTCCTATAGCGCCAAGTATAGCATCCATTACTAAAAATACCTTACGTATTTCGTCTAATTGATTGATAAAAGATACAACACTGAAATTCATTTTCTCTAATTTTTCTTTTGCAGCATCAACCATTTTTGCATCTTTTATTTTAATTTGAAAATTATTATACTGGCTTTTATTTGCTGATTTATTGCCTAATATTTCCCAAACACTATCAAAGCCGAGACTTGGCAGTGCATTTGCCGTTTTTGGAGCAATTATCGCATCGTTATTGATGAAACTGCTTCCAAATTGATTATCCTTTTTGAATATGCCAACTATTCTAAATTTCGATTCTTTGTTTTCGAAAGCATTATCTGCAATACTTCCCATTGCTTTTTCGCCGCCAAACATCACAGAAGCTGCAGCTCCCACCAAAAAACCTGACTTCATAGTTGCGGTATATAAATAAATTTCCTTACCAATAATCGAATCTATCGGCAATAATTTGAATCCATTTTCAATTTCTTTTTTTGACAGCTCTTTTGTATCTTTTTCTTTAATAATAATTTTCAATCTTTTGAGCATCCGATTAGATACAACCATATCATAGCATGAATCAGAACTTAGAAATTTACCATAAGAAATTGTATTGAATGGAGGCAATTGACCCATTTTATATGGTAATGCACCAATATTTGTTCTTACTTCCACATCTTTAAA
>CAZBNQ010000040.1:0-12005 GCA_964493035.1 uncultured Hyphomicrobiales bacterium
CTCAAAATAAAAAGAGGTTGCCCTTTTGAGACAACCTCTTTTTGTATCTTTTGAGATTTTGATTATATTGTCAAAAAAAGGATTTGCAATGGATTTGAATATTAGAATAAATGAATTGAATGAAAATGATATTTGCAGTGCTTTAAGTACTGTCGATAATCCTTATTTTAATATTGAAAATTACAATGAATATGCAAAGAAAATAGTAACACTTGCTCAAACTATATGCTTAAAAGATGATACAAATAATCCGATTTCCTTTATTTTGTATTATAATAATCAGGAAGATCTCTTCATTTCAATGGTTTGGACTCATAAATCTCAGCAAGGAAAATCTTATGCAAAGATGCTTTTGGATTATTTAATTAAGAATTGTAATAAAGATATTGTTCTTGAAGTTAATAAATCCAACCCTGCAGTGAACTTATATAAAAAATTGAAATTTGAAATAATTGAAACTTATGAAACAAATTATAGAATGAAATTAACGAGGCGACTTTCAATTATGCAGCCTTATTGCTTTCCATATATCGGATATTTTAATTTAATTGAAGCAAGTGATAAGATTATTTTTTATGATGATGTGAATTTCATCAATAGGGGATGGATAAATAGGAATAGAATTATTGTGAACGGAAAAGATTATATGTTTACAATTCCTCTAAAAGATCTAAGCCAAAATAAATTAATAAATGAAATAAAACCATTGACTAACGATCAATTTAAAAATAAGTTTATCAAACAGATAGAAATGGCTTACTCCTATTCTGCGAATAAAAGTGAAATAATCGATAGAATAATATCATTATTGGATAATGAATATAATTCAATTGCAGAATTAGCAGTCAATTCAATAAAGCTTGTGTATGATTATATTGGATTGAGTTTCAAATACGAAATGTCTTCGATTAATTCTCCTCATACTAAAGGAATGGAAAAAGCAGATAGATTGATAAGTATTTGTAAAGAAAATAATTATAAGAATTATGTAAATCCGATCGGTGGTGTTGAATTATATTCTAAAGAATATTTTAAGAGTAGATCAATAAATCTGAATTTTCTGAAAGCAAAATCTAAAATTTATAATCAGAAAGCTGAAGAATTTATACCATTTTTATCAATAATTGATATAATGATGAATAACAGCAAAGAGGAATTAATCTCTATGATTAGAGATTTTGAGATTATTTAGTGCCTGAAGTATTTAGGTTTGTAATAGCCATCATATTTGACAATTTTTGAAATTGTTTCAGCTTCTCTTACCATAGGCAACAATTCTTGAAGATGCTTTCTTAGAACAAGCAATCTCTGGTTTTCAGTCATTTTTTCCAAAACTTCCTGCTTCTGTTCTAATGTAAGACCACATTTTTGAGCAATATAATAGGATGGAGTAAAATTAGGTAAGTCTTTAGGATTTAATTTATCAATATTAATAATCGAAACCGAATTAGCAATTTCGTTAAAAAGTTCAATAGTAGATTCAAGCAAATCTTGGCTCAGAATATCATTAATATCCTCAATAAAATCGACATTAGCAATATAAAAAGGAGCTTCTCCATCGGAAATACTATTGATTTTGAATCTTTTAGTGCCACTAACAATAATGTCCATTTTGCCATCATCATAACGCTTAATCAAATCGGATACATAGACAGCAGTGCCAATTTCTTTTAATTTCGATTTAATACTTAAAACAATACCGAAATGAGTTTGATTTTTTAAAGAGTTATTAACAAGAGTTTTATATCTTTCCTCGAAAATATGCAAAGGAATACCTGATTCCGGAAAAACAACAGCAGACAATGGGAAAAGAGGGATGCGTTCCATTACTGATTATTTCCGTTACCGTTGATTTTAAACAACATTTTAACAGTGGTACCATTAGGGCTAGGGAAATAATCAACTTGATCTAGCAAAGATTTAATAATAAAAACTCCTCTGCCATTTTCTTTAAGCAGATTTTCCGGATCGCGAGGATCGGCTAATCGCTCGGGATCGAAACCAGTACCTTGATCTTTGATCACAATTTGAATATCAATAGTAGTAACTTCAATTTCAACTTCAACTTTTTTAGCAGGATCAAGTTTATTACCATGAACAATTGCATTATTGAAAGCTTCAGTAACAGCAATCAACAAGTTATAAAACCTATCATCAGCTATGTTTACTAATTGCTTGAGCCTGCACAAAACCGGCTCAATCTTTGTCATCGATGCTTTTTCGCTCGAAAAAAACTCTCTTTGCGAATAAATCAAATTTCCCATTAACCCGCTCAAAAATAAATTGCTGTTTGTAAAAAAACGTTCACAACAGAATTTTGTTTTAAATTGTTGTTGTATCTATATTCATACCAACCGGAAAGATTAACGAATGAACGATTAAAAAAGTTCAAATTAAAACTAAACTCAGGTCCAAATATCAAATTATCAGATTTTAGTTCAGGAGGCAAGCCACTTTTGGCAATAGGTTTGCTTGTCATTCTATATATTCTATAACCTAAGCCAATTCTCGAAGATTTATGGCTATAAACAAATAGATTTTTTAGAAAAAGCTCTGATTTGGATGTTTGAGGTTTTTCAGAAAAATCTTTCCAATACAATACAGAATTTTCAGAATATCTGCAATTTAATTGGAAATAAGTTGACATAGATTTATATAATTTCAAATCTATTGAATCGCGCCATGAAACATTTCTATAGCTATAACTTTTTATATTGATGCTTTTGTTTTCATAATCGAATACTGTGTAGTTTGCCAAAACTTCGAAACTGGGAGCGAAACTTATGTTGTCAGATCTGTAAAATATTTGGGGTGAGAGTCGATAAATATACCACCATTTGTTTTCAGCACTTCTTTGCGACTTAAGATATACTTTGTGAGAATTAAAAATATCTAGATTTATTCTGGCTGATAACCTTGAATTTATTGAATGATGATAGTAGAATCCGATAAAATTTGCAGATTCGTCATTGTCTGAGTTGTTATCATCTGACGGAGTATCATATCTGGTTATAGATTTCAAATACAATAATCCTAATGTATCTGCATCGCTTAATTGATAATTTGATTTATAAAGCAATCTTAGTACAGATTGTTGATTGTTGCCTATAGCGCCTTCTTTTCGAATTATTGACAATTGATCGTCGGTTAAATCATTACTTGTTTTTTCGAATGTATATTCTTCATTCCAGTTGCGAATATTGATAGATAGTCTTTGAGTAGTAAAACCTAAATTGGCATTAAAATCAATATCTGTATTAATTGTAGTTTGATTTTGATTTTTTCTAATCATACTACTAATATTATTTAGAATACTTTTTCTAAAAGACCTACCAATATTTGAATTGTCGTAATTAAATTTTAATGCGCCGGTAAGCCATTCAAGCATTGAGTAGGAACCAGAAAAATCTATTACATAATGATTTTCAATTCTTCTTTCTATAGCCTGCTGATTTAAATCAATAAAATTGTTTAATATATCTAATGAATGATGATTATATAACATTCCCATATCAAAAAAATCAGAATTTTCGAAAAATTTATTAATTCTGGAATTTAAATTTAAATCAATGATTTTTCGATTATCGTCCAAACTTAAATAGCCTGACTTAAGGTTTGATTTGAAAGAATAACCTTCAAAATCGAGGTCATCAATATTATAATTTAATATATATTTGGAACCTTTAGAATCAATATTGATTTGCTTATATTTAGAAACACCCAAAAGAAATTCAACATTATTCAAATCGCTAAAATTGTATCTAGTGCCAATGAGTCCATTTAAGTCAGAAAGCTCGCTGTTGCCTAAAGTTTTTGTATTAGAAGAGTAGTAATAATTTTGCATTGCAGCAAGCTCTAATCCACCAAAAAGTTTATAATTATAGTTCAAATTAAAAGTATTTTCATCCGCAAAAGAAACTCCTGCTGCCTCTATAGCATCACCTGAATAATCTTGAAATAAAATCAATTTATGGTTTTCATTTTCCCATTTGGTATTAGCCTTAAGAAAAAAATGGTGGGTATTGATTATTTTATCGACACCAATTATAATACTACTTTTTGTTGAGTCTTGAGATAATAAAATATCAAATTTTATCAACAATAGGGTAATACAAACAAATAAGAAACAATATATTTTTTTAGCTATTATCAAATTGTTTCAAATCTAGTAAATGTTTAAAACATTGTCTTTTATAATCAATTACAAGTTGCACAATTTCTTGGTAAGGTTCTTTAACAATAAAGAACTTGCCGGATTTAAGGCAAATCCTCGAATCGTGAGCAGTTTCGATTGTTTCAATTTCATCGGCATTGATAGTAATCAAACTATTGTCAATTTTAGTTAAAGTAACCATAAATACCTCTATTCGGGATTGATTAAAGTTCTTAATATAAACTCACCGGAGGGAGTTTTCTTGCATGGAATTTTTATATATCCTCCATTCAACCATAATTGAACCTGATTAGAATAATTTTGACTCATGGGATCGCCGGAAATACCTCCGGGCATACTTGTATAGACATAATTATCGCCCATATCAGTAATAAATCTGACAGAAGAACCAATAATAGCTTTATAAGAGTCATTTATTCTATATTCAGTATTATTCAAAGTAGTGCTGTTTCCTCCAATTTCAATTCCTGAAATTGTGACGGTAGGCTTTATAAAGCTATTGGAGCTCAAAATATGATTTAAGGTTAAAGTGTGTAGCTTGCCATAGTACCATCTTTGAGGATAATCTCCTTTAAAATAAGAGTCAAGTTCGGCAATTGCATCTTTAAAACTTTTAATAACGGTATAATCCCTATGTTCTCTATCAGGGGTTTTCACATTATCAAAAAGAATATTATCAGGTTCGTCGCACAATTCCATGATTTTTCTAAGAGACAAATTGGAAATCATAGTATAGTTCTTCAAAAGTCGATTGCCCAATTCATCTTCAAAAGTATTGTTGATCAATTTATTGAGAAAAACATTATAAATCGAGGCAGCCTGAGAGCCGGGAGTCATAATAAAATCCCATTTCTTTAGGATGGCAAATGAAGTTCTTTCCTTCCCGTTCAAAAGGTGCTCGTATTTATAGAAAATAGGCATAAGTTTTTTCATCATTTCACGAGCATAAGGCGAGAGGTAGTCATTTTGCATATATTGAGCATCTCTAACTTCATAGTTTTCGCTTACCATAAGCATTTCTTCAATTCTCTCAATTCTCGAAGATGGCTCCCAATGAGAAGATAAATAAAATGGGCTTTCTCTTAGAGTTTTATTATTAGCAGAAGCAACAAAGCCTTTTTCGGGATTGAGCTGTTTAGGCATATCTTTACCCGTGTAATAGCCATACCAATCAGTGTTGCTTCCGGAATTAGGAAAATTAGGATTGTTTCCTAAATTACGTTTCGGTATATAACCACAAGGAGCTACACCAATATTGCCATATTTATCGGCAAAAGTAAAGTTGAGTGCAGGTGCAGACCACATTTCAGCAGCATGCACAAAATCATTCCAATTTTTTGCAGTGTTGATTTTATAAATTGCTAATATATTGTCAGCATTTTCTCGAGCTGTCCATCTATAGGTAATTGCATTCGATTTGAAATATTTATTGTTGGCATTATTAAAATAATGAGCATCTGAAATTATAGGCGATCTTTCAGTTTTTCTAAAGTAGTAAATATAATCCTGATTGTTTTTGATTTTGATAGTATCAGCAATATAAGTAATCAATTTTTTTGAAGAATCTGATTGATAATAATATTTGCCGGATGGATCAATTTTTTCAATAAAGAAATCACAATCATCAAGCATCATATTAGTGACACCCCAAGCAATATAGTCATTTCTCCCTGTCATAAACAAAGGAAGTCCTGGCATTGTATTGCCTATTATATTAAAATTAGATGAGCTAACATGCATTTGCACCCATTTGGCAGGAAGTCCGAAAGACAAATGAGGGTCATTGGCAAATATTGTTGAATAATTGCCATGCTTTTTCTTCATTGCCCAGACATTGCTTCCTATTGATGAACCTGAAAATCCTAAAAATTCTCTTACTTTTTGAATATCTTCTAATAATCCATCATTAAAACTAAGTGAAGCTGTAGCATTAGGTTTATTAGTATCTGCAGTTGGTACAAAATTAATTTTATTATCTAATACACAGGCAGCATTATTAGGATATTGAGGAATAAATTTGCTGGCATAATCATTACCTATTCTATTGGCAATTTCTCCAAAAGTTAAATCAAAATAGAAGCTAAGACTCATTTCGAAAGCAAACAATTTTGAGATAGCCATACAATCCTCAGGAGTCCAAATGCTTGGAAAATAATCTAATGCCCCAAATTCAAACTGCATTCTGCCTTTATTCTTTTCGATAAAAGAATTAACACCTTTGCAATAAGCTTCGAGTATTGATTTGGATTTTTTGCTTAGTATTTTGTAATTAGATCTGGCAAGATTGCTTATTTCCAAAGTACGCATAAATTTATCCGTCTGCAAAGCATCATTACCAAGAATTTCTGAAAGCTTGCCATAGGCAGCTCTTCGAAGATAATCCATTTGCCATAATCTTTCTTGAGCATGAAAATATCCTATGCTGAAGTAAGCATCATATTCGCTATTGGCAATAATATGAGGAATTCCGTAATTATTTTGATAAATTTTAATAGTATCCATAACTTCGATCGACTCGAATTCGTTAAATTCGGGTGGAAGCGAAGCCGATTTTATATCATCAATAAAAGTATATATCGAAGATACAATGATTATTAAAACCACTATTAAACCAATTATTTTAAAATATAATTTCATAACCACTTATTATTAATGTACCAATTAATTGTATCTTTCATGCCATCTTCAAGAGACATTTTTTGCTTAAAACCAAAATCATTGATTGCTTTTTGGGTAGAGCAAATCCAATAATCTTGAATAAAATCAATACCTTTTTCATAATTGAAAACTGGAGGTTTAGAAGATAGTTTGCCAAATTGTTCGGATATCCAAGCTAAACTCAAAACAATAGCATGCGGAATTTTGATCTTTAAAACAGATTTTTTCCCAAATCCTGCAGCCATAGCAGCTATAATTTCATCCCAATTATAAAATTTTTCGGAAGATACAAAATATGTTTGATCGATCGATTTATCACTTTCTGCAGCTTGAATAATACCTCTGGCAAGATCGTCGGAGTGTATTAGACTTACATACTTAGGTTTAAGGCCTATGAGCGTACCAAATCCCTTTTTCACTAATTTAAATACATCATAAGTAGCAGTATCTCTAGGACCATAAACAGCAGGAGCTCTGACGATAGTAAAAGGAATTTTACCTTTAAATTTCAAAACTTCATCTTCTGCTGCTTTTTTGCTTTTTCCATAAGAAGTAAGGGGTTTGCAAACATAATTTTCATCGATTGGATTGTCTAATGCTGGAGAAGGACCGCAAACAGTTTGAGAAGAAACAAACAAAAATCGTTTAAGGTTTGGATTAACTTCAGCACAAGCTTCGATAATATTTTTTGTAGCATCGCGATTGCCTTTCAAAAACTCATCATAATCTTTTGCAAATACTAATCCAGCGATATGGTAAACATAGTCGACACCTTCGACGGCTTTTTTAAGCATTTCCTTGTCATTTAATGGAGCTTCAATAATTTCGACCGGTTTATTTTCTAACCATCTCAAATTACTGGTTTTTCGGGCTATACATTTAACTTCGTAGCCTTTTTCAATCAATTTATCTGCAACGTGTGAGCCAACAAATCCGGTAGCTCCTGTAACTAATACTTTCAAAATTTTTCCTATAATTTTTTTGTATTTAAAACTTCTTAACATAAATAAAAATGCATTACGCATTTTATTTTCAAAAATAAGAAATATTCATTTTATTTCTGATATTATATGCAAAAAAGGACACGAGAAGATTGAATAAATATTTAGAGGAGTTTAAATGAATAAAGCTGTAATTATGGCAGGTGGCTTTGGTACAAGATTGAGACCACTTACCATGACAATCCCCAAACCAATGGTTCCAATATTAAATTCTCCAATGATGGAGCACATTGTAAATCTACTTCGCAAGCATGGAATCAAAGATGTTGTTTCTCTTTTGTATTTTCAACCGGAAAAAATAACTCAATATTTTGAGGACGGTTCGCAACATGGTATTCACATGGAATATGTACAAGCACAAGCTGACTATGGCACTGCCGGATCTGTCAAGAATGCTTACAAATTCCTTGATGAAAGATGTATTATTATCAGTGGCGATGTGCTTACTGATTTTGATCTTACTAAAGCTATCGAATTTCATATTGAAAAACAATCTAAAGCAACAATTTTGCTTACTCGAGTACCTGCTCCTTTGCAATATGGTATTGTGATGACTAGCGAAGATGGCAAAATTACTCGTTTTCTCGAAAAACCTTCTTGGGGAGAAGTATTTTCTGATACTATTAATACAGGTATTTATATTCTTGAACCTGAAGTATTGGAATTAATTCCTTACCGCGAAGAGTTTGACTTCTCTAAGGATTTATTCCCATTGATGCTTAAAAAAGAAATGCCTCTCTATGGCTATATTGCTGATGGTTATTGGAAAGATGTTGGTAATCTCGACGAATATATGCTAGGACAATGGGATGCACTCAATAATCAAGTCAATCTGACTGTTAAAGGATTTAAAAAAGGAAATATATGGGTTGGCAATAATGCCGATCTCCCAGTTTCTACAAAAATAAAAGGTACTTTGATGCTCGGCAATAATACTAAAATTGGTGAGCATAGCGAGCTTATCGACTGTGTTATTGGCGATAATTGTGTGATTGGTGATGGCTGCAAACTTACTCGTGTCACTTTGTGGGATGGTGTTAAAATTGGCAATTTCACCGAAATGACTGATGATGTGGTTTGCAACAATGTTCATATTGGCAATTCTGTTACTATTTCCGAAAATGTTTATATTTCTGATAGATGTTCTATTGGCAATGATGCACACTTGAATTCAAATATAAAACTCTGGCCCGACAAAAACGTTGAAGAAGCTGCCATACTATCGCATTCGCTTGTTCAAGAAGAAAAATGGCTTAGAGAATTGTTTACCGATGCAAGAATTTCAGGTCTTTCAAATATTGAAATTCATCCTGATTTTGGTACAAAATTAGGAGCTGCATTTGGACTTAGTTTGGGTTCGAAAGCTGCTGTATTGGCTAGCCGCGATCCCGATAAAGTATCTAGAATTATTAAAAGAGCTATCACTGCGGGCTTGCTTTCTGTTGGCGTTAACGTAAATGATTTGCAGGTAGTTTCTATCCCACAAACAAGACAGGAACTCCGCACAGGAAGGTATGATTGTGGTTTTCATGTGCGTCGCTCTCCGAGAAATCCGGATAATACTGATATCATTATTTTCAATAAAGATGGAAGAGATATTTCAATTTCTATTACAAAAAAAATTGAAAGATTTTTCTTTGGCGAAGATATCAAACGTGTTCATTATAATGATGTCGGTAGAATTACATTTCCCGAAAGAACAAATGAAATATATATAAATAGATTTTTAAATCTATTGGATGTGGATCTAATAGGCAGAAGACGATTCAAATTGTTGATGGATTATTCTTTTGGATTGGCTTCGACAATATTTCCTAGCATTTTGGGTTCATTGAATGCCGAAGTACTTTCTTTGCATAATTATGTCGATGCATCAAGATTTCATCCGGATCCTCAAGTGCAAGTGCAAGACCAAGACGATACCGGAAAAATTATGCGTTCGCTAAGCTATGAATTAGGGTTTAGAATGGAAGCAGGTGCAGAAAAAATCTCATTAATCGACGAGCGTGGAGTATGGTATAATCCAATGAGATTATTGACAATTATCACAAAATTATTCTTAGAAACTAATAGACACAGAGAACCATATAAAATTGCTATTTCAATTGTTGCATCACAAGAAATTGATGAAATAGCAAAAGACTATAATGTGGAAGTCGTTAGGATCAAAAATTCTCATTCTGCAATGATGGATGCAACAGTTGACGAAAAAATTCTATTTGTTGGCGGTATTTATGGCGGTTATATTTTTAGAGACTTCCTTTTTGCTTCAGATGGTATGTTTACAGTGGGCAAAATACTCGAAATGCTTGCTCAGACAAATCTGAAAATATCACAGTTAGATAATGATTTGCCTTTGAGATACCAACATTTAGTCGAAGTAGCTGTTCCTTGGGATTATAAAGGTACAGTGATGCGTAGAGCAATGGAACACTCCGAAGGCTATGAAAGACAATTGATCGAAGGTATAAAAATATTTAAAGATGGTGATTCAGTATTAATGCTTCCAGCAAAAGAAAGAGCTGCGTTTTTAGTATATGGCGAAAGCGATGACTACGAAAGTTCAGTTCAAATTGCGAATAAATATGCTGGATTGATAACCCAGTGGAAAGAAGAAGCATAAGACAAAAAAAAGGGGCAATTAATTGCCCCTTATTTTTTAGCTGTTCATTGCCATCAAGAATTCTCTGTTTGTTCGTCTGCCTTTTAGGCGATCGAGCATAAATTCCATAGCTTCAACCGATTGCAATTCACTCAATACTTTACGAAGTATCCAGATACGATTAAGCTCGTCTTGATCTAACAATAATTCTTCGCGGCGAGTACCTGAGCGGTTAACGTCTAAAGCAGGATAGATTCTGCGTTCAGCCAATCTTCTGTCCAAAACCAATTCCATATTACCGGTACCTTTGAATTCTTCAAAGATAACTTCGTCCATACGGCTGCCAGTTTCGATAAGAGCAGTAGCAATAATAGTTAAAGAACCACCTTCTTCGACATTACGAGCAGCACCAAAGAAACGTTTTGGTTTATGAAGAGCATTAGCATCGACACCACCAGAGAGGATTTTGCCTGAGTGAGGTACGACAGTATTGTGAGCGCGTGCCAAACGAGTAATGGAGTCGAGAAGAACGACAACATCTTGTTTAGCTTCAACAAGTCTTTTAGCTTTTTCGAGTACCATATCAGCAACTTGAACATGGCGATCTGGTGGTTCATCGAAAGTAGAAGAGACTACTTCAGCTTTGACAGAGCGTTCCATATCGGTAACTTCTTCGGGGCGTTCGTCAATAAGCAATACAATCAACTTAACTTCAGGATGATTATAAGAAATAGAATTGGCGATTTGTTGAAGAAGAATAGTTTTACCGGATTTAGGAGGAGAAACGATAAGCCCGCGTTGGCCTTTACCAATAGGAGCAAGCAAATCGACTATACGCATAGAATATTCGCTAGGGCTTTTTTCCAATCTACATCTTTCGTTGGGGTAGAGAGGAGTAAGCACATCAAAATTTTTCCTTTCTCTAATAGACTCGGGTGAAGAATAGTTTACCGATTCAACTTTGAGAAGGGCATAAAATCTTTCAGCTTCTTTAGGAGGGCGCACCTGACCGCGAATAGTATCGCCGGTGCGAAGCATAAATTTTTTAATTTGGGAGGGTGATACGTAAATATCGTCTGGTGATGGGAGATAGTTAAATTCAGGCGAACGTAAAAATCCATATCCGTCTGCCATAACTTCGAGCACACCTTCGCTAGCAATCAAGCCTTCCATCTGAATGTCTTTATAAGACAAGCCCGATTGTGCTTCTACGATTTTTAGTATTAATTCTTGCTTACGCAAGTCGGCAAAATTCATAATTCCAAGCAGCTTTGCAATTGAAGTCAATTCTGCAATTCTTTTATTTTTGAGTTCAGCAAAGTCAAGGATTTGTGAATCTGATAAGTGGTCGGTTTTCAGCTCATTTTCAACGCCTGGTTCATTTCTTTCTTCTGTAACCGGTTCGGGTTCCGGCTGAGCTGACCTAGTACGTCTTGTAGGAGGCATGGCTACCTTTCTTTTTGGTGAGTAATTATTCAATTTTCAAATCTTCTAAAAAGGGTTGATAATTAATTGATGAATTTCATTCTGTAATTTTCTTCACACAAACACAATAATCTAATTCATCAAC
>CAZBNQ010000040.1:12015-13351 GCA_964493035.1 uncultured Hyphomicrobiales bacterium
TACAATTAATTGTCTATTTCCATATTATATATGTCTTAACAAAATTAATTCAGAATAATAATTCTGACTATTTACTGCAAATTTGATAATACAATTTACATTTAATCGAAATTCTTTGCAAATTATTTTTTGCACATGCAAAAAATAATTGTCAAATATATAGTTATGAGGATTTAATCGGATAAAATTTCACATTCTACATCGATAACACCATCTTTGATCATACCTAATTGCTCGGCTGCTGCTCTCGATAAATCAATAATTCTATCGCCTTTGAAAGGTCCTCTGTCATTAATTTTGACAATTACTTCTTTTCCATTCTTCAAATTTGTGACTTTTATAATAGTGCCAAAAGCAATAGTTCTATGAGCAGCCGTCAATAAGTCAGAGTCATAAATTTCACCATTGGCAGTTTGCCTGCCATCAAATTCGTCTGAATAATAAGAAGCTTTTCCACGAAAAACTAAGTTTTCTGGATTATTGTCGAAATCTTGGTTGTCTTTTGAAAGTTTTGTCCTATCATCAATGATATTATCGCTGTGAATTGTTTTTTTTGATGGTCTATCAGAATTTGAAGCATTAGCCGAATTAGAAAATCTAACAGAGCTGGAGCAAGCACTAATAGTAATCGAAAAAGCTAAAATAGTAAGTATTCTCGAAACTTTCATAAATTCAATCGATTTCAATTAAACATATACAAATATAATTAAAAAACTAATAAAAAAGAAAGTGATCATTTATTAATTTATTAATTATCGTAAACCATTGAAATATGGTGTAAAGGAAAAAATAGCGACAAAAATGAATATTAATAATGAACAAATATTTAAATTCCGTTCATAATTAATTCTTGCTTGATTTTCATGATTTTTATAATTAATATGAATATATTGACTTGCTTGAATTTGTGAAGCGTCTTTTAATGACGCAAGGTTAAGTTAATTTTTGTTTATATTTAATCGGAAATGAATATGGCTGATCAAGTGCAGCGGTTGTTTTTTATGTACAAAAAGTTTCATGCAGGACAAAAATACACAACTGCAGAATTGCTCGATGTTGTAAGACAGGAGTTTGGCGATATAAGCCTTCGCACAATTCAAAGAGATATGCTTATTCTTCAAGAATGTGAACCTGCGTTTACATCAAAAAAAGTAGGGAAGGAGTATGTTTGGTATATTCCACGCGAAGCCCGAAATATGAATGCCATCGTAAAACTCGATAGTAACGAACTGCTTTCTTTTTATATTTTAAAAGCTCATTTGAAAACCTTCACAGGCACTGTTATTCAGGAAGATGTTGAAAGATTGGCTAATAAAATTGAAAAAATTGCTCCATT
>CAZBNQ010000041.1:0-13288 GCA_964493035.1 uncultured Hyphomicrobiales bacterium
TCGAGGATTACATTTTCTCTCTCATTGTTTTCCCATGGGGCTAAATCAATAGCTTTTGCAAAGCTCGTCGCTGATTCCATCAACCTGATGTTAATTAGCGTTGATTGCCAACCTGCTGCTTTCCCTCTTTTAAATATCGCTCTCCAATTATTAGGTTGGGTCTCAACTACTTTTGTGTAATATTCATACGCTTCTTTATTATTACCAGACTCAGCTGCTGAATCACCCATTTCCATCCAAGTGTCAACCATGTGCGAGTTATCAATTCGGACTGCCTTAATCGCATCCCTTACAACTATCTTACTCCCGCAATGCATACAAAAACCCGTTTCTTTTTCTGGATCTAGTTGTAAGTCACCCCCACATTGTGGGCATTTTGCAGCAACGAAAGTCATGTTTACCTCCAGTAAGGAATTTAATTAATGTTAATACGTCCCTATTAATTATACTCAAAGTAAACTATTTGCTATTTTGTTCAGTAGCTAAAAATTCCTTCTCTTGAGTTCGGAGTTGCTTCTTTTTACAATCATGGTTTATTTGCTGTATTTACATACTTCTTATATCCTTTCAAACGAATAATGTCATCTTTATGGGGAAATATTCTCCATCGCTCCTCAACGAGGGAATAGGCTTGCGGTTCAGCTTCGTTCTCTATGTATTCGATTTCCTTTACAGATCCTTTTTCAGACCCAATCCGAGGGTGATTATAATAAACATGAGCAAGTTCATGCGCTAAAATGTGAATCTTGGTATCGTGTTTTAGAGTGTCGACAAAGGGATCAAAAACTATAAAACTACGAAGACTAATTTTGCATAATAAGGCACATGCAGGCGTGCCATTATTCCAGATATCTTCAACTCTCTTACATAAAATAAATTCCAGATTATCAAGGATTTGGCTACGATCAGTTTCGGGAATTCGCTCCCAAGTCTCTATGAACAAATCCGTATAAATTTTTTTGCGTTCTTCAGAATCGCTACTAGTGAAATACAACAAACGATCTATGATTGGTTGGTGTGATTTACGAAGCAATAGTATGTCCATATTTTCCTTCTCGGTCTCGTTTTCGTTAACAAAATCTATAACTTCAGGTCTATCTGGGTACGATGATTGAAACAAACACCTTCGATCTTTGCTTTCTATAAATTTTCCGCCTTATATAATGGTACAGTGTTTTTGAAAAAATCAATTCTTAAAATCGCAATACTTGGATTTTTTGCAATAGTCAGCAGCGTCAGCGTTTTTGCTCAGCCTCCTGTGCCACCCAGAGCTGAAAGATTGCTCGAAATAAAGAAGGAAAGAATGACTGACGTACTCGATTTGGATGATGATAAAGCTGATAAATTATTTGCTAAGCTCGAACCAATCGAAAAGAAAATGGCTGAAAAAATGCAAGAATTAATGAAATCTTATAAAAGCTTAAGAAAAGCCGTTAAGAAAAATGAAAAAGAAGCTGATATCAAAGCTAAGACTGATAAGATTATCAAGATTCAAGAAGAAATGTTTGCTTTGAATACTGAAAAACAAAAAATTGCTAAATCTATTCTTAATGATGTAGAATTTGCTAAATTCTTGCTCTTTGAAGCTGTATTTCAAGAAAAAGCTAAAGAAGCTATTATGAAACACAGAGGCGGCGATGATCGCGGGCCTAGAGATGGTAGAGGCCAAGGTAGAGGCAAATTCCCCTTGGACGATCCTGAAGACTAAAACTGTCGTTATAATAAATAATCGTTTAATTCGAATATAAAGCACCTACTAATTGGTGCTTTATTTTTTTATTTTGGATGTTTATGAAGAAAAAAGCTGTTGTTATTGGAGCCGGTTTTGGCGGCCTTTCAATTGGTATTCGTTTGCTCTCAGAAGGGTTTGACGTTAGTATTTATGAAAAACAAAAATGTGCCGGGGGGCATGGTCAGCAATTTACTAAAGATAATTATACTTTTGATATGGGACCAACACTAATAACTGCTCCTGATATCATAAACAAGATATTTAATAAAGCCGGAAAAAAATTAGAAGATTATTTGGAACTATTGCCTTTAGATCCATTTTATCGGGTTTTCTTTCATGATAATACTTCTATTGATTATTCAGGCGATTCCGATCGAATGAAAGCTCAAATGGCAAAATTTGATAAAAATGATGCTGCCAATTATGATAAATTTATCGAAAAATCTAAAGTTATTTACGATTCTGTGATTACTGATGGCTTGGGTGCTATCAGTTTCGATAAAATTTCGACAATGCTCTCTTTGATGCCTAAAGCTGCTAAAATCGGTGCTTTAGATACTTGCTATTCAAATGCAAAAAAGTATTTTGATGACTTCAGACATAGATTTATTTTTTCTTTTCATCCTTTGTTTATTGGCGGTAATCCGTTTAGAGTTCCTGCTATTTACTCAATGATTTCATATCTTGAAAAAACCGGTGGTATTTGGTATTCTAAAGGTGGGATGAAATCCTTGGTTAATGCTTTTGTAAAACTATTCGAAGAGCTTGGCGGAAAAATTTATTACAATACTGAAGTACAGAAAATCAATATAATAAAACAAAAAATCGATTCTGTTGTTGTTGATGATGAGAAAATCAAAGCTGATGTTGTGATATCTAATGCAGATATAAACCATACTTATACAAAATTGATTGATAATGAGGTAAGTAGAAAGTGGAATCAAGATAAGTTGGATAGATCGAAATATTCTATGAGTGCATTTTTATTGTATTTAGGTGTGAAAAAAAAGTATGATAAGCTATTGCATCATAATATTATTTTATCGCCACGATATAAGGAATTAATTGATGATATCTTTGATAATAAAGTATTAGCAGACGATTTTTCACTATATGTACATGTACCTTCAAAAACAGATTCTTCAATGGCTCCAGAAGGCTCTGATAGTATTTATATACTTTCGCCATGCCCAAATCTATCAGCAAATATTGATTGGAGCAAGATGGGAAGAATATATGCTAATAAAATTATTAATTATCTTGAAGCTGATTTTGATCTTATTGGATTGAGAGATAATATTGAAGTGGAAATAATGTTTACTCCAGAAGACTTTCTTAAGCAAAGAAATAGTTATTTGGGTACTCCATGGGGATTAGAGCCAAGCTTGTTACAATCAGCCTATTTCAGACCTCACAATAGAGCAGAAAGAATCAAAGGTTTGTTTTTAGTTGGTGCAGGAACACATCCTGGCGCTGGGCTGCCGGGTGTTATGCTTTCAGCCGAAGCTACAGAAAAATCAGTTTTGGACTATTTTTCTAAATAATATCAGAATATTCTGATTTTAAATTGTCGAGAGTTTGGACCAATGTATCCCATTGGTTCATTTTCTCATCAAGATCATTTCTCAATTTGTCATATTCTTGTTTTGTTTTTAGATATTTTTCCTGATTTGAGAAAAATTCAGAATCAGCGAAAAGACTATCAATTTCTGAAATTCTATTTTCTAAACTAGCTATTTCATTTTCGCAAACGGCAATTGCTTTATTAAGTTTATTTTCTTCTCTCTGAAATTCTTTTTTGCGTTCTCTGTCGCTTTGATTTTTGGATGGAATATCCGAACCGGAAGCTTGCTTAATTACATTCTTTTTTTCAAGTTCTTTTAAAGACTCAATATTTTTCTTTTCAAGATAATAATTAATATCGCCAAGATACTCACTTATTTTATTATTTTTAAACTCATAAGTTTTTTGAGTCAATCCTTCGAGAAAATCTCTATCGTGAGAAACAACAATCAAAGCACCAGAAAAATCAATCAAAGCATTTTTTAATACTTCTTTGGCAGCCATATCCAAATGGTTGGTTGGTTCATCAAGAATTAATAAGTTTACCGGATCGAGCAGAATTTTTGCAAGTGCAAGTCTGGATTTTTCACCACCCGAAAGAACCTTGACTTTTTTATAAACAGAATCACCACTGAATAGGAAAGCACCTAAAAGGCTTCTAACTTTTGAACGCATATCGCCAGTAGCAGCAGAATCAATCAGATCAAAAACAGATAGATCACCAGTCAATTCGCTTGCCTGATGTTGAGCATAATAACCGATAATAACATTATTGCCTTTAATCATGTCACCATCATAAGGCTCAAATCCGGCAATAATTTTAGATAATGTAGTTTTACCTTCGCCATTTTTGCCAACAAAAGCAACTTTTTCGCCTCTTTCGATTGCAAAATCAATTGAATTGAGAACTAGTTTTGAACCATATTTTTTTGTAAGCTTTTTTGTTTCAATTATTAGCCTACTTGAGCGTGGAGGCTCAGGAAATCTTAAATTTAATGATGAATTGTCTTCTTCTTCGAGCTCGATTCGTTCTACTTTATCAAGTAATTTGATTCTTGATTGTACTCTCGAAGCAAGAGTAGCTTTATATCTGAATCTTTCAATATATTTTTCAGTTTCAGCGATTTGTTTTTGCTGATTTTTATAAGCATTTAGTTGTTGTTCTTTCTGAACTTTTCGAGCTTCTATAAATTTTGAATATGAAAGAGGCATGTCTATTACATCGCCATGTATCAATTCAAGAGTTCTATTAGTAACATTATCCAAAAAAGCTTTATCGTGAGATACAAGAATGATTGCTCCCGGATAGGATTTTAAAAATCCTTCGAGCCAGCGAATTGAATCAATATCAAGATGGTTTGTAGGTTCATCAAGCAAGACACAATCGGGCATAGCCAAAAGAATTTTTGCAAGCTCAACTCTCATTTGCCAGCCACCGCTAAATTCTTGCATAGAACGAGAAAAATCGCTGCGTTCAAATCCTAATCCGGTCAAGATAGTTTCAATTTCAGCTTCTATAGAATGCCCGCCTAATATTTTGAGTCTATCGTTGGCATTGCTCAATTGTTCTACAATATCATTATATTCCTCAGATTCATAATCTTCCCTTGAAGATAATTCATTAGTAAGCTTAGAAATTGTATCTTCAAGTTGATTTATTTCAATTAGAGCAGAATAGGCTTCGTCATAGATTGATTTTGTGGAGTGGGAATCAATCTCTTGAGGAAGATATCCAATTTTATAGCCATTTGGCTTATGAACTGAACCTTCTTCAGGCTGCATAAGTCCATTAATAATCTTAAGAAGAGTCGATTTTCCAGTACCATTACGCCCAATTAAACCAATTCTATCGTTTCTTCTTAAAGCAAAAGAAACAGAATCAAAAAGATAATTACCGCCAAATTGAACGGATAAATTAGATATATTCAACATTTAAAATTTCTCAAATTGTAAATTCCAAAAATGCAATTTATGCAAATTCTGCCCACCATTCAAGTTTTAGCTCTGGGAAAGGACAATTGCGACGCTCTGACTCTTCAAGATAATGAATATCATCCGAGCTAAGATCAAATCCTTCGAAGAGCTTTTCAGCAAAATCGCACATAGTATTAAAATCGGAATGATGGAAAGAAAATCTCTGTTCAGCATAATCTTTTGCAGATTTAGTAAAAATCAAAAACTGCCAATCAGAACTTTGAAGCAAAAGCAATTCCCTAAGTGCCTGAGTCAATACCCTTTTTTGTAAGTCACTCATATTATTTATAGGATTAGCTTGCAAAAGTTTGTCAAATCTTAATTCATCGTCATAAATTGCTTGCCAAGTCCATTTATTGCCTTCGTTAATCCAAACATCGTGGTTGTTGTTTTCGCCCCAAGAGCCTTCAGGAATAGATACAGTTTCTACCGGATTTATTGTGTCGTAATGCTCACTTGCAGTAGCAGAATTTATCCAAGGCGAGTTATGTATACCTTTGAGCACAGCTCTCAAAAACTCAGGACCCTCGAACCACCAATGCCCAAATAATTCAGTATCGAAAGGTAAGCAAATCGTTGAAAACTTTCCGGTAATATTTTTATAATAATTTGAAGTATTTTCAATATGATGAATAAAATGATTTGCTTGATGATCAATTTTTTTCCAAATCCAATCTGGATTATATAATGCTTTATACATCATATCAGCTTTATTATCTGTTACACGCCAGTATCGGAGCATCGAACCTAAATGTTTTTTGTGGAAATCAAGATAATCAGGCTCGCCGGGATATCCAACTTCACCACTCCATACCTGCATAGCTATATCTCTATGCCTAACAAATGCAGCAGCAGTGCCATATTCAACCTTTTCACTAGAACTAACTTCGTAAAGTCTGAGTGGACTTTTATCAAAGTTCCATGGTGTGGGGAGGAATTCAGGTGATTTCACAGAAGTAAAAAATGTTTTATCCTGATTAAAACTACCAATAGGTTTAGATTTTTGTATTAATTCTTCGTCTATAACGAAATATTTTAATCCATTGCGATAAAGGAATTGTTCTATTCCGGGTCGAAGATGTTTTTTGTTGAATGGATAGACCGGTATGTATGATCTCCATTCATAAGAAGGGCGATAGGCACATTCAGGAAGCCAAGTTCCTTTTGGATCTTTGCCAAAGTGCTTTCGATAATTTTCAACAGCTAATTTATACTGAAGATTAATAGATTTATCAAAGCCAAGAAGAGGACTATAGCCATGAGTAGCGCCACAAGTCATAATTTCAATTGCACCTTCATCTTGCAATTTTTTTAGAGATTTAATAATCGAAGAATTATATTTTTCTATGAAGTCATTTTTTCTTGATTCATACCAATGAGCCCACCATCCGGCAAGATAGACATGATGAGGATTCCAGCCCCATTTTTTGAAATTAATTTCATCTTCTTTTGCAGCTTTTATTTTATCTTCGCAATATTTAATAAATTTATCTGCAAAATCTGGATGCTCCATTTGTTCGCACAAAACAGGAGAAATATCTAAGGTTACTTTTGGAGGAATACCTTCATTCAATAAACTATTAAATACATTAAGTAAAGGAATATAGCACTCTGCAACTGCTTCGGTAAGCCAATCTTCTCCATGAGGCCATGTGCCGTGGTTTAATACCCATGGAAGATGTGTGTGCAGTATTAATACAAAATTTCCTGAGTGCATATTTCCCTCGCAAATTTTATTTATAAAAATAATATTTTACAATATTTGATGACAATTCAGATTCATAAGACTTTAAATTTTTCAATAAATTGTTTGCGGAACTCGAATCAGGAGCATAAAATCCTATTCTTGACTCGCCACAAACAAAATTGTTGAAAATTTTCCATTCTGAAATTTTTATCCAATTTGCTGGCAAGGCTGTATTGCCCAAATACCAGTCAGGATAAACTATAGCAATATCTGGATGGCTTATATCGAATAGTTTTTTTATCGTGGTGCTATCAAATGCATTGTTTTTCTTGGCTTTTGCTGCAATTATATTAGATAGTCCCCATAAATCAATTGATTTAATATCATTGAAATAATTTGCGGCACCAACATCATTTAATGCTATTGTTTTTTGGTTGTAATATTTATTAATGAAATGTGCATATGAGATTTGTTGCTCATATATATTCCCCGATGCAGGCTTTATTCTATTTGTCGATTCAATAGCTCTATGCAATAACGGTGATACAATAATTAAGGTCAATCCAAATGAAATTACTTTAAGTGGTTTGCTGTAACCTTTAATTAACTCAAAATACTTTGGTATAATTTGATCACCTGAAATTAAGATCACTATTATACCTGAAAATACGATATAAGCTTCATATCTATAAAACCAACCTGTTTGAGCTAATTGCAGATGAATTAAGGAGGAAGATAGATAAGCTAAAGATATAAATATCTTAGAAATATCATGTTTATCTCTAATATTTTTAATTAGAATTAAGATATTTAATCCCAAAACAACCAGTATATGCGGATTTTCAGCTATTTGAAGATACCACATATAGAAAATACGCTTAAAAAATTCTGTAATTGAACTAAAAATTTGAGTATTTCCTTTTAAATATATTGAATTTGGAAGGAAACTCCAGCCATTTTGCATTGAATATAAACCCATCGATATTGGTGCTAATGCACCTAAAACCCAAATACTTAAGCCAAGTAAGTATTTTTTTTGATAGATTAGAATTATACCACAGACAAAAATTAAAAATGCTCCTTCATATCTTGCTGCAGATAATAATAGTGCATTTATTAAAAGCAGAATGTTGTCAATTTTTGAATTGTGTTTTGAAAATATTTTATATGCTAAAAACAAAAAACTAGTAGTAAAGAAAATATGAGCTGTATGTTCTAATCCAGTATGGATCAAAGCTAAAAATGGAGCAGCCAAAAATGCAATTAATATGCTGATGCCATTAAAGAAAGATTTGTTGTTAATAAAGAATTTAAAAACAATAGTAAGAGTTATTATAGAGAATAAAATATTCAAATAATAGGGAATAGAAGCATTGTTGCCAAAAATTTTAATAAGTAGAACTAACAAAAAAGTCCATAAAGGAGATGAAGAAGAAGAAGTAAATTCGTATTGAGTAACGCCAAAAACGCCATGTAGAGCAAAATTTTTGGCAGTAGCCAAATGAATATACGGATCATCTAAAACATAAACTGGATAGCCATTAAAATAAACAAATAGTTTTGCAGAAATGAGGATTGATAGGATTATAAAAAAGCAAATATAATAAGCATAAGAATCTAAGAACTTTTTCATTTTCAATCAATAAATAATTACAAAATTTTGAAATGTAAAGTACAAATAAAATAAATACAAAAAAAGAAAAAGCTGCATCAATAACAGAAGCAGCTTTTAAATTTCATAACAATATAGATTAGTTGATAGTAGGAGTATTTCCGCCAAATCCAGGGAATAGCCCACCATTATTACCATCAACATTGATCTCGCCGTTAGCATTTTCATATTTCATGATATTATCATGAAGGGCACGAAGAAGAAGTTTAGCATGTTGTGGAGTCATGATAATGCGGGCATGAACTTTTGCTTTAGGCACTCCCGGCAATAATCTAGTGAAATCAAATACAAACTCTGCAGGTGAATGAGAAATAATTGCTAAATTGGAATAAATACCTTCAGCTTCTTTTTCACCAAGTTCTATTGTAATTTCTTGTGGTTGATTTTGTTCCTTGTTTTCCATGTTACACCTTAAATTAAGGGCTGTCTTGGAGACAGCCCGAATAAAACATTATTTATTTTCAACTTTTTTACTTAATTCGTCGAATTTAGCTTGATATTTAGGATCAGTGCCAACGAGCGCACCATAAATTTTAAGTAATTGACCATAGTAAATATCTTTTTGTTCGTCGAATAATTCTGATTCCATCTTTTCCAATTCTTTTAATTTTTTGTCTAATTTTGCTTTTTCATTAAGAACAAAATAATTAAGAGCTATTTCAATATGAACTTCAATATCTTTTTCGAATTGAGGAGATTTTGTAGCTTTTTCGAAATATTCTGTAGATTTGATCAAATATGGGAAATATTCATCTGTATTGCCTTTGTAATTTTTGTCGGCTTCCATTTTTTCAGTTTGAATTTTTTGAATTTTAGAAGCTTTATTTTTGTAAGCAATACCAATATTTCTATTTGCAAATGCGAAATCAGGGTCAATTTTCAAAGCTTTTTCATAATTAGTAATAGCTTTATCTAATTCATCTGAAGTAAGATAGAAATCAGCATATTGAGTAATATATTCTTTAGAATTTGGTTCTCTTGAGATTAAAGTTTCTAAGTATTTGACCGCACCGGCTTTATTGCCAGTTTCGTTGAATAAACTAACCAAATAAGTATTGTAAGATTGATTGTCTGGTTCTAATGTAGCTAATTCAATCATAGATTCAAGAGCTTTTTCTTTTTGGCCTCTATTGTAGTATGTTTGAGCTAATCCAGCTAAAGGAGTAGTATTCATACTTTGAGTTCTAAGTTTTTCATTATCTGACCAAGTTTTAGGCAGATCATATCTCCAACCATCAACTTTCCAAACATTATCTTTTTTCAAAGCATAGAAATAAGCTTCTTTTTGATTGATAATATAAATGTCAGTAATTAAAGAATCGCCAAGAGTATTAAGAGTAGCAACAGTTTTGGCTGGCTTACCTAATTTTTCAGTAAGCTTATCTCTATCAATATTAATGTAAATATTATTGTCTTTAGCCAATTTCAATTCTGGAGCCAATAAATCAACATATTGCTGATAAACAGCAACAGCACCATTAGTATCACCAATCATTTCCATAAATTGGCCTTTTAATGCATAAAATTCCATCATTTCAGGTTTCAATTTAGTGCCTAAACTAAGCAAGTCAATTGATTTGTTCATCAATTTAATGTCTTTACTTTTGTTATATTCACTATAAAGTTTGTAAGACTCTTCATATAATTCCGGCCATAATGAATTTTTAAATTCAGATGGTTTGCTTTTCAATTTAGCATCATTAGCTAATAATGGTTCAGCTTTATTTACTGAAATGATAGCATCGTCATATTTTTTTTGTGCTCTTTGAAGCTCAGCCATTAGCATATGAGCCTCTCCATTATTTGGATTTACGGCAAGTTCCTTATTGATATAGTCCATAGCCTTCTGATAATCTTGATTTGCCAAAGCTGTTTTAGCTGATGTCATTTCTCGAGACGAACATTGTGATCCTTGCATCATTAAAGCTCCGCCGATCAGCACTACAAGCAAATATAAATACCTTTTCAATAGTGTACTCCTTATAATAATTTCAAAATTTGCATCAATCCAATTTGTAATTTATTTAATATGCCTGAATTAAAAAAATAAATTCAACAACTAATCATAAACTACATTACTAAGACACATCAATTGACCAAAAAGTTAAACATTTTGCAACATTGATTAAATTTAATCGTATTATTTTCTGTTTATTTAACAATTTAAGGGTTATTATGGATATCCTGAGAATCGAAAATGTTGTTAAGAAATTTGGGGATTACGCTGCTTCAAATGATGTTTCTTTTAAAATGCGTAAAGGTTCGGTTTTAGGATTGCTCGGACCAAATGGTGCAGGTAAGACTACACTTATAAGAATGATAACTAATATTATTTCTCCTGATTCGGGCGCTATTTATTTAAAAGATAAGCCTGTTTCTTCGGATATTCAAAATAATATTGGATATTTACCCGAAGAAAGAGGGCTTTATAAAAAACTTAAAGTGATTGAGCAATTAGAATATTTTGCAATGTTGAAAGGTCTCAATAAACAAGAAGCAAATAAATCTGCTAAGTCTTGGCTTGCTCGAATGGGTGCTCAAGGTTGGGAAAATAAAAAAATTCAAGAACTTTCTAAAGGTATGCAGCAAAAAGTTCAATTTATTTCAACTGTTTTGCACAATCCTGAATTTTTAATCCTTGATGAGCCGTTTTCCGGTTTCGATCCTATTAATACTGAACTTTTAAAAAATATTATACTTGAGATGAAATCAAATGGTACATCACTGATTCTTTCTACTCATGTTATGGCTCAAGCTGAAGAATTGTGCGATGATATTTGTATGATAAATAAAGGCAAGCTTGTGCTTAATGGTAATATCAGCGATATCAAATCATCTTATGGTAAAAATACTGTAGTTATCGAATTTTCCGGTGAAAATGATTTCTTAGATAAATTAGAGGATATTGAAATTCTTAGTAAAACAACTAGTAGAGCTGAATTTAAAATTAATGAAAGATCCTCAAATAATAGAAAATTGATTGAACAAATCAATAATTCTGTCGATTTGCATAAGTTCGAGCTCGCTCTTCCAAGTTTGCACGAAATATTTATCGAAGTAGTTTCAAAGAAGGAGACTGTTTAACATGAATTCGAAAATTATTACTATTATAAAACATGAATACTTGTCTAGGGTCAAATCCAAAGGTTTTATTATTGGCACTTTGATCGGTCCTCTTCTTATGTTATTGGTTTTTGCTATACCAGCAGTGGTAGCAATATTTTCTGAAAATCAAACTGAAAAGAAGATTGCAATTATTGATCAAACAGGTATGTTTGGACAAGATATAGTCAAAAAAGATCCTAATAAATATTTTCTAAGTAGTGATACTAAGGATGATTTATATCAAAAGGTACTGAGTGAAGAACTCGATGGTTATCTCTACCTGGATTCTAGTGTTTTATCAACAGGCAAAGCTTTTGTATATTCTCGTGGTGGTGGTGGACTTGGCTTCGAAACTTCTCTCGAAAAGAATATTAGCAATATTATCAGACATCAAAGATTGATTGATGCTGGCGCTAATGATAAAGTAATGCAAATTATTGATGAAGATGTAGAAATAGTTACTAATAAAGTTACCGAAAAAGGTACTACTAAGGATTATACAGCTGTTTATTCCGGTATTGGTTATTTTCTTGGTTTCGTAATATATATTTTGATGTTGATGTATGGTCAGACAGTTATGAAAGGTGTTATCGAAGAAAAAGCAAATCGAATTATTGAAGTGATTGCTTCTTCGGCTAAACCTTTTGAAATCATGATGGGCAAAGTGATTGGCATTGGTGCAGTTGGTCTCACTCAAGTATTGGTTTGGCTTGTGATTTCTGCTATCGGAATTGCAATTGCCGGTGGTGGAGTATCAACATTTGTCGAGCCCAAAATGGCTGCTATGCCAAATATGCAACAGGGAATGATGGGTGGATTTGAAATGCCTTATATTTCACCTTGGTTAGGAATTGCTTTCCTTTTCTATTTCCTTTCAGGATATTTTATTTATTCGACATTATTTGCCGCAGTAGGTTCTGCAGTAGATCAAGAACAAGATGCTCAACAATTGCAGTGGCCAATTACGATTCCAATTATTCTTCCAATTTTGTTCATTTTCAACGTTATGTCTAATCCTGATGGGACTTTGGCTGTAATTTTATCATTAATTCCTTTCTTTTCGCCTATATTGATGATGGTGAGAGTAGCTGCTACTGAAGTTCCTATCTGGCAAGTTATTCTTTCTGTCGTTTTACTGATTGGTACATTTTTCGGCTCTCTTTGGTTTGCTGCAAAAGTTTATCGAGTTGGAATTCTTATGTATGGCAAAAAGACTACAATTAAAGATTTAATTAAATGGTTTATGACTAAATAGCTTACATTCGATATTATTAATAATGGGCATAATTGTTTTCAAATAGAAAATGATTATGCCCATTTTAGTTAAATTTTTATATTCAATTATCAGTAATCAAATTCGTTATTTATTCCAATATATAAGGGAAAAGATATGTCTGATAATTTGAAATCGTTAAGAGAGAAGTTGTTAAGTATTGCACCGCAATTTACCGAAGAAGATTATTTTATACCTGAACTATGGCTTAATAATGATATTGAAAATCCAAGCTTGATATCAGTCAATCCAATTTTATTTTTTCAAAATAGATTAAAGAAA
>CAZBNQ010000042.1:0-13236 GCA_964493035.1 uncultured Hyphomicrobiales bacterium
GTTTTAATATTAAAAATTTCTCCGTCCACCATTCCACCGCTAAATGCATCTTTTCTACCTCCAACAATTAAAATCTCATCATCATTAATAAAATCTGCAGCAACTTGTAATCTTGTTTTAAGCATATTTCCTATAATTTGCCATGAATTTGATTTTCTATAATATATCTCTATTGATGATACTCCTTGTCCAGAATTTAAATATCCACCTATCACAACAACATCTGAATCTTTTGTTAATAATGCCTTAAATTCAGATCTAAATTCTCTCATTGATGGTGCAAACTCAACTTTCTCTGTATTTACATTTATAAATTCACAAGTATTCGTTACTGTATTGTTCGCATAATCGATACCTCCCATTACTAAGATTAAGGAATCATTAATTTGTAGTGCTTGGCAAAAATTTCTTTTCACCTCCATACTATCAATATTACGCCATCTTATCTCGGAATGAAGCAGACTAGAACTGTAAATCACCACCATCAATACAACTAAAATTTTAAGTCTCATACTGTGCCCTTTGCTTACTTTTTGTAATACATTAACTTAAGATTTATTGTATTATTTTCCAAATTTTTTTTAAAAAAAAATGACCGTAATTTCCTTTTGGAATATTTACGGTCATTTAAATTTTTCAAATTTGTATTTATTTAGGTCTGTATTATTTTCCTATACATTCAAATTCTAATATATATTTGATTTTGTCATGCGGTCTAATACAGTCGAAATTCTATCATAAACATCTTCCAGCATGCCTACTCCATTAATCTTATGCACTAAGCCCATGCTCGAATAATATTTGATTAAAGGTTTAGTTAGGCTTTCATATATTTCTAGTCGATTTCTTATTGTTTCTTCCTTATCGTCTTCTCTCTGATATAAATCAAAATCACCATCGGCAGGCGGTGGATTAAAAATCAAGTGAAAAGATTTGCCGGTCTTCCTATCTGTACGTCTCAGACTTAATCTTGAAATAATCAACTCATGAGGCACTTCCAACACTAGCACACAATCCAGCTTTTGATTCATCTTGATTAGCATCGAGTCTAATGCTGCTGCTTGCGGTATTGTGCGCGGAAATCCATCCAATAGAAATCCTTTTTTATATTGGGGCTTGCTCAACTCATCTTTTATCAAATCAATTATCAACGAATCCGGAACCAACTCCCCATTGTTCATAAACTTGGTTACTTCAAGCCCTAATGGTGTTTGGTCGCGCATGTTCGCCCGTAGCAAATCGCCACTCGACAATTGTCTGATTCCAAAATCCGCACAAATATGTTGCGATTGGGTGCCCTTGCCTGCTCCGGGAGGTCCCAAAAAAATTAACCTCATTATTCCCTCTTCAGGATTTTTCCAAACAACAAAAACGCTTCTCCGGCTTTCTGCCAGATTATCGGTTTTGCCGATTTAGACTATTTTGTTTTTTCAAAATTAATAAAATTTTGCGCTTTTAGCTTATGTTAAAACTATATTAAGCCTTTTTTATTGCAAAATTTCTTTTAATATACTTCAATTTTCATACCTTTTTTCTGTTTTTTGTTTAAAATTTTTTAAATTATTTTGTTTTGCTTAACAATATTTTCGCAATTTTGGTTTCAATTATTTATTATATTTTTTTCTAAAGGTAATTATGATGACAGACAAACCTACTATCGGTATTATCGGTTATGGTGCTATGGGCAGACAAATCGAATACATGGCCAAAGAACTTGGTTTTCAGGTCAATGGTATATTTGATATCGACAATCCTTTAAAATCTAATTCCAAACTTGATTTCGATGTGGCAATCGATTTTTCTATTCCATCGGCTGTGAGAGGCAATACAGAAATTCTTATTAATGCCGGTAAAAAAATTGTTATTGGTGCTACCGGTTGGTACGACGACTTAGAAAATATTAAAAGACTGACTCTCGACAAAAATGCCGCCTTGGTGTGGGGATCGAATTATGCTATTGGCATGCAGCTTTTTTTCAGAATAGTCGATTACGTTTCTAAAATGATCAATTCTATCGACGGTTATGATATTTTTATGCACGAAATCCATCACACTCGCAAAAAAGATTCTCCAAGTGGCACTGCTTTGAGTCTTGCTAAGATTATTATGAAAAATATGCCATCTAAGCAAGAAATTGTATCAGATCTCGATGGATCTGCTATTCCTGATGATGCTCTCAATATTGCGGCTTCGAGAGGTGGTAATATTACTGGTATTCACACTGTCTATCTCGACTCTCTTTCAGATACAATCGAACTAAAACATAGTGCCAAAAATCGCTCTGGTTTTGCCTATGGCGCTCTTCTTGCTGCTGAGTGGATTGCTGACAAACAAGGATTTTATTCATTTGATGAAGTTATGGATGAAATGCTGTAAAAGCAATATTAGTAATTAATCAAAAGTCTAACCGAGTCCCTTTTAAAAAGAGAATTGGCTTTCATAAATCTACTGTTTTGTTTTTCTGTAGAGACAGGTCTTAGACCTGTCTCTAAATATTTCAGTGCTGTATCCTTATAACACTTGGCTTAGACCTGTCTCCAAATATTTCAGTGCTGTATCCTTTAATACAATTGTCTTTGACCTGTCTCCAAATATTTCAGTGCTGTATCCTTATAACACTTGGCTTAGACCTGTCTCTAAATCTTTCAGTTCTGTATCCTTTAAGACACTTGGCTTAGACCTGTCTCTACAATAAATTCTACATTACAACTGAATGGTTTGGATATTTTGAGACAGATCAATTTTTTTATCTTTTATTTGAAAATTTTCTTGAGAATCTACTCAATATTTATTTGCTTATTCACTTGTTATTGCTTAATTTAAGCCGATTGATTTATTGCAACAATATATCAGACTTTTGAATAAAGATTTTGGATTTTTAATTGATTTAATATGACAAATAGAGCAATCATAACACCAGAAGTTTTGAAATGGGCTAGAGAATCAGCAAGAATATCTGAAGAAACTGCTGCTTCAAAAATCAAAGTTACCATCGATAAACTTCAAAAGTGGGAATCCGGAATTGATTTTCCAACTATCAACCAAGCAAAATCCTTGGCTCGTTTGTATAGAAGACCATTTGCTATATTCTTTTTGCCAGAGATTCCCAAAGATTTTCAAATTCTTCAAGATTTCAGAAAATCCGGTTCAAAAGATTTGAGTAGCACTTCGATATTTATGATACGTGATATCCAACAAAAACAAGCTTGGATCAGAGATCTTTTTGTAGATAATAATGCCGATAAGCTTTCCTTTATTGGCAAATTTTCAGTAAATGATAATCCTCAAATAGTCGCACAAAATATTATAAAAGAATTAAATATTAATCCTCTAAACTATTCATATAAAAGTCCATTATTAGAATGGATTAACAAAACTGAGTCAAAAGGAATTTTTATTTCAAGAGCCAGTCTTATCAATTCAAAATTAATCTTAGATGTCGATGAACTACAAGGATTTTCAATTTCTGATGAATATGCACCTTTTATATTTATTAACTCAAAAGACTGGAATTCTCCACAGCTATTTACTTTAGTTCATGAAATTGCTCATCTTTGGATTGCTCAAACTGGTATATCTAACTCAAATGAACCATTTTATAAAGATTTTGATCAATATAACCCTATTGAAATATTTTGCAATGAAGTTGCTGCAAATGCTTTAATGCCTTCAAATGTTTTAAATGATCTTAACTCGTCCTTTTTCAAGGATTATAACGAGATATATAAATTTTCAAAAAAATTAGGTGTTAGCACTTTTGCTTTAATTATTAGAGCTCTAAAATTAAATCTTATTACTATGAGAACATTTAACCAACTTAAAAAAATTGCAGATTTTGAATTTGATAAATTCAATAAAAAAGCTTGTGAATTAAAACTAAAAAATAAAGATAAATATTCTGGTCCAAATTATTTTTTGCTTCTTATCAATCGTAATAGTAAATTATTTACTCAAAATGTTTTAGATGCATTCCGTTCAGGTGCTATCGAAGCAACACTTGCAAGTAATTTGCTAAATACTCATGTTAATAAATTTAGTATTCTCGAGTCTCAAATGCTCAAATGAATAAAGATAACAAGACATATTGCCTCGACAGTAACGTTCTAATTCAAGCTTGGCAAAAATATTATTCACCAGATATTTGTCCAAGCTATTGGGATATATTAAACATTTTAGGAACAAAAAAAATCATTTTTATACCCGAAATGGTATATCAAGAAATATGTAGAACTGATGATGAGCTTTCGTCTTGGTTAAAAACTTGCCAAATACCTATTAATAAAATCGATGAACAAGTTACCTTTTGTTTAAAATCAATTTATGATTTCGATCCCATACATAAATTTTTAGTCGACAACACAAAATCTCGATCTCTTGCAGATCCTTGGGTTATTGCTCATGCAATGAAAGAAAAAGCTACAGTTGTAACCAAAGAAGAAATGATAATTACTGCAAATTCAAAGAGAATAAAAATTCCTAATGTTTGCGAAAAAATGAATATTGAATGGATAAACGATTTTCAATTAATTCAAAAATTGAAAATAAAATTTGAATGTAAATTAAATCTTCAACCATAATCCTTTTTCAATCTTGCTACATTTTGGTCATTTTTCCTATCGCAAATAACTTTGTCAGTTCCAACTTTATTGCAAAATAACCTGATTTTATTAATTCTTATTTATTTCTTCTTTTTGGAGTAACTAAGTTTGTTTATATTTGTTAATAAAGTTTGTTATTTTTATTCCGGTTTTGATTAAAACACTTAAAATATCGCTTCTTCTCTCCTTAGGGCTATTATATTTAATAATCGCTCCTTTATTCGCTTTTGCCGAAAACTATATTTCAGACAAGAGAGATTTTGATATTTTTTCATCTTCACCTTTTTCGCTTCCTCAAAATAATATTTTTTCGATTGATGGAATTGTGTTCCAAAAAAATCTGAATGGCGCTACTATTGCACTCAAAAACTGCTTTTCTCAAAATAATATTGATTTCTATATAGATGGCGTAAAAATAAGTGAACCTTACAAAGGCTTTACTGATTTTTCATCAATCTATTTCCTTCAAAATCAATATAAATCGGCTAACTACAACAATAGTTCCATACCTCTTGCTGCAGCCGAATCTTTAGACTTCTGCTTCGACACTAGCAAATCAACAAGACTTAATAATTTAATTGCTTCTGCCGGAAATACTTTTGGCAATGTTGCCGGCAATTATTCGATTAAATACAGATCCCTATTTTTCTATATTTCAGGTAATTACATCAATTCAAGCGGATATCCTCTTTCTCAAGAATCTAGAAACTTTGGCAAAACTGCTGCTAATTATATGCTCAACAGCAATTTTACTCACTCTTCTATTATGTCGCAAGTTTCTATGAATATGGGAGATTCGTATTTGTCTTTGATGTATGCTTCTTTTGCTAATTCCAAAAATATTCCTTTAGAAACTTTCTCACCTATTCGTGAGTTTCTCCAAATGCCTAAACAAGATATGGATTTAATTAACTTTAAGTATAAAACTCAACTAAATGATGAAATTACTTTAAATGGAAATATTTTCTATCTTGCCGGCAAAACATTGCTAAAATCTTTCGACGACTCGACTTATTCCAGCCAAGAATTAGCATATACTTATAATAGACTTAGTGACTACTTCTCCTATGGTGCTACTATCGGAGCTACTATTTTGAGCGATTATATGCCTCCACTCGATCTTAATTTCCTTTATAGACGCGATGTCGATACCGAACAAGAAGATTTTGGCTTGCCTACCAAACAAAATGAAACTGAATCAATCCATATTATTGCTTTGCAAAAATACAGATTAGACTCTTTGTCTATTGTCCTGAAACCTCAATACTCAATTTATAAACCTTTATATTCTGAAATATTACCTATTAATAAAAAAATATCGAGCTATGGATTTAACTTGAACTTTTCTTATCAATTAGATTCAAATTTATTATTTGCTTTGAATATCAACAATGCTCCATCTCAACCATCTATTAGAGAAATATTTAATCAACAAATTGATTCCATTAATCGAACTTATTTAAATGCCGAATCTGCTACTAGATTGGAAGCAAGTACTGAATACAATAGTCCACATTTTCTACTTAAAATTGGGCTTGCATATAACTTTCTTAATAATAAAATCATGGAAAAACGCGATTCGCTCAATGAAATTTATTTTGTCAATTCTGACGCTATCAATTGCATATCAGGCTATTTCAATCTTAAAACACATTTAGATAATATTAATTTCAATATTAGATATGACTTCAATACAAACAAAGCGCAAGAATATTATTTAGCTCCAAACCATATTCTTTACTGCTCTATGATTTATAATTTATTCAATAATACTTATGCAATGTTTTCTTTTAATTATTTCTCTAAAACTGAAATTAATATTCCTTTCCTTAAAAGCCAAACTAGAGAGCCAATTTCTCTACTCAATTTCAAACTTATTCACAATCTTATCGGCAACAACGAATTGTTCGTTGTTTTCAACAACCTTTTGGATAGATATTATGAGTCATCTATTGGCCAATCTGCTCCGGGGCGTTCCTACTACTTAG
Source organism: uncultured Hyphomicrobiales bacterium (assembly GCA_964493035.1). Lineage (GTDB taxonomy): Bacteria > Bacteroidota > Ignavibacteria > Kapaibacteriales > UBA2268 > JAUQWR01. The sequence continues at coordinate 6,587 of CAZBNQ010000042.1, forward strand.
GTATTAAATTAGGTTTATAAAAACTTTTTTTCTTACTTAGCATCTTGAATAAAAGCATAAACATTCGTAATTTGTATCAAAAATATTAACTAATTATTGATTATAAGATGAAGAATATAATTCTAATATTATCGATGCTCCTTGTATTGGCATCTTGCTCCGATCCATTAGATAATAAGCCCAAAAACTCCAATGGCGGATCTCATCGCAACAACTTCTTTGAAGGTTATGATGATTTTATTTATCAAACTATTGAAACTTATAGTTACTACCAACCCGATTCAAGTGGAGCGGCTACTTCTGCCCTTATTCTGAGCAATACAGACAAAGCATTTTGCACCAACAAAGGTGTTCTGGTTTACCTCTCTGGCCAAGATAAAAAATGGTCGGCTCCTATTGGTGCCAATCGCCCTCCTCTATCCGATCTAGTAGCAGATAAAAATCTTAATATTTATCTAGTTAATTTCGAAGGAAATATTATTTCATTCGATAAAACCGGAAACAAAAGATGGTCAAGTAAAGCTATAGGAGAATTAAGCAAAATTGAAATTATTAATGATATATTAGCTTTGGATGATGGTATTATTATTGGTACAAGTCAAGGTAAACTTATCAAAATTGATTTCTCAGGCAATAAAATCTGGGCATATTATAGCCAAAATGCAATTGGTAATTCTATTTGCTCTAGTGAATCCGGCGAAATTATTACTTCAATTCTCAATAAAAATGAAAATTCTCAAGATAGCTTGCTTATTTTAAGTAAAGATGGCAAGCCAATCAAATCCTATCCAATATCTAATTCTATTATTGCCGGTCCGATTATTACCAATAACAATATTATCATCAGCTCAAAATCTGCAGACATATCTTATTTATTACGATTCGATTTGTCTGCTAAGCTACTATGGAGCAAAGAAATACCATTTACTGGATTTTTCTTGGCTTCCGACGATAATTCTAATATATTTGTATCAGGATTTAACTCTGGCACTGGCGATGCTATCAGTGGCGTCCAATGCTATGATAAAGATAATAAATTGGTTTGGAAAGTATATCTTGATTCTAAAATTGTTGCTGCTCCTATGATCATTAATCAATCTATGGCAATATTTGGTGCAAACAAATACGGTCCAGGCATTTATTATTTTAACACTAAAGACGGAATTAAATACAAAGATTTTTCATTAACCGACTTCGAAATACTAAATCATAAACCAAGCGTATCTACTGATGGGTCAATATTTTTGACCGCTTCAATGAAAACCCAAATCGTTAGAATTACTGAATCAGCTTTGAGCAGAATAATGCCATTTTAGGAGTAAATATGATTGAAAACATTGTAATAATTGAGCCTCAAGATACTGAAAACTTCTATCCATTTTCCATATTGCACTGCATTTGGGAGATGCGCTGCGGAATGTATAAAATTTACGAAAAATATGAAAAACTTTTGCCCGGGGCTAATCTTGCGTTTATTGGAAGAGATTTGCATCTTCAATCTTTTCTTGCTCGTTATTCTTATACTAATAAATTGGAAAACCTTTGCAATACTCTGATTATTTATGCTAATATTCTACCAAATAAATCATTAATTTCGGAAATACTAAATTCAATCCAAAATATTAATTCGAATATAGACTTTTATCATAATGATAATTTGATTGCAAAATTTTTAGTTTCATTTCAGAATTCCAATTTCGAACAATTAAAAATTGATGAAAACCATAAAAAAATTGAGTTACATAATACCCAAATAATTAATTATTTATGGGATACAATTGATTTCAATCACAATGCAATCAATGAAGATGCCGAAATATCAGTAAATCATTACAATACAATAGATAAATTTAATTTTCCCGGAGTATTTTTCGAAAATCCTAATAAAATTTTGATAGCCGAAAATGTCGATATCAAACCCGGTACTTATATTGATGCCAGCCATGGATATGTTGTTATAGACTCAAATACTACTATTATGGCTCAAGCAACTATCTTGGGTCCTGCATATATAGGAAAAAACAATACTATAAAAATTGGCGCAAAAATATATCATGATTGTAGTTTTGGAGAATTCTGCAAAGTAGGCGGCGAATTAGAAGCTTCAATTATTCACAGCTATTCCAACAAGCAACACGATGGATTTTTAGGTCATTCCTATATTTGCGAATGGGTAAATTTAGGAGCTGATACCAACAATTCAGATTTGAAAAATACATATGGCGAAATTAGAATGCGCCTTAGAGATAAAGAAGTAAACACCGGGAAAATGTTTCTCGGCCTAATGTGTGGCGACCACACTAAGTCCGGCATCAACTCAATGTTTACTACCGGTACTGTTGCAGGAATTTGTGGTATTTTAGTAAGAGAATGGTTTATGCCAAACTATATACCATCATTTTCTTGGGGAGGAGCCAAAGACTCTCCAATTTATAAAGCATCAAAGGCAATAGAAACAGCAAAGCAAGTGATGCAAAGACGAAAAAAACAAATAACTGACGAAGAAATCCGGTTGATAGAGCAGGAATACCAAAAAACACAGAAATAAAAATTGGGGCTGAAAAATAAATAAGCATTATTCAGCCCCAAATTTTTGGCAAAAACATTAAAAATCGATACGATTTTTCACCCTAATTCATATAAATTTTGCCCAATAGAAAAGTTTAAATAAAACTAATCAAACTATTCATCTGGCGAAGTTTCTCTCATACGATAACCAACACCACGGATGCTTTGTATAAGCGGTTTAGTATCATCTTTTTCGATTTTGGAACGCAATCTCTTGATATAAACATCAATAATATTTGATTCCGGATCGAAATTATGTTTCCAAACATGTTGAGTAATAGTGCTACGACTTAGAATACGATTTTTGTTGCGCATCAAATATTCGAGAAGAGCGTATTCTTTAGTAGTAAGTTCAATTTCCTTACCACTACGATAAGCAAGATGCGAAACAGTATCGAGTACTAATTCACCACAACGCAGTTTAGTAGATTTTTCCGGGCTGGACCGGCGCAAAATAGACCTAAGCCTAGCGGCAAGCTCTTCGAAGCTGAATGGTTTTGGTAGGTAGTCGTCAGCTCCCAAATCAAGACCAGCAACCCTGTCCTCAGTAGTACCCCTTGCGGTAAGCATAAGAACTGGAGTCGAAACTCCGGCATCACGCAATTCCTTAAGTACCGTAAACCCATCCTTACCAGGAAGCATGACATCCAACAAAATTGCGTCGAAATGATTGTTCATTGCCATTTCCAGCCCGGCTACCCCGTCGCCTGCTGTTTCGACAATATAACGTTCTTCTTCTAATCCATGCTTGATGAAGTTCGCTACCTTACGTTCATCTTCGACTACAAGAATTCTCATGAGTTCTCCTTAAAAATTGAGTAGATAAAGTGGCAATAATTCCCCTTGTCCTTTAATCATTTTATATAATCTAAATTAATAAAATTAATTTTTTATTTAATTTTAATATACAAAATTTTTTCATAAATCTCCAAAATTTTTTTTTATTCATTAATAATTTTTAGAAAATATTCAACTTTTATGCTTAATTTAATTCACTCTTAAATTTTTTTTTTAGTTTTTGAGACCTTTTATTGTTATGTGTGTCATTGAATATAAGAATTGATGAAAAATGTTCTGAACATATTGAAAATTTGTTTTTGGGTTTTGTTTGTATCTTTTTTTAGTTCTTTGACATCTTGTAATACTTGCGACAATGGCGATGGCGGATCTGGCAACGATCCGAACAATGTGCTATATTTCACTGCTTTTCCTCTTAATAGCCTTGTTCCTTCAATTTATTCTGCCGAATCTAATGGCAGGCTTATTGCCAATCTTTCTGCTAATGGTTCTTTGTTTTCCGCTCCCGCGGGAAAAAGCTTCAACAAAAGAATTGCTTATCTTAGATATGATAATAACCTTCAAAAAAATCTTATTATTATTAAAAATATTGATGGCTCCGATTCTGCTGTTGTTGATAGAGACAATAACCAATACGGTGTTGCTTTCCCTGTCTTGTCTCCTGATGCTAATAAAATTGCTTTCTATGGCGGCAATGGCAAGCTTTATCTCTGGGTTAGAGATCCTTTTAGTGGGTCTTCTTATATTGAAAAACTTACCGGTCAAAATTATCCCGGCACTCTTCCTGCTTTCTCCCCGGATTCTAAAATGCTTGCTTTCTTCGAAGGCGACCCTTCTTCAGGAAGTTTTTCTCTTAAAATTGTTGATTCCCAAATGCCTGATGTTGTGATTGCTCAGGTGGATTATTCTAACTCTTCTCTTATTGCTAAAAATGAAAATTCACCCGAATGGTCTTTTGATAGTCGCAAAATTTGTTTCCCGGTGAAATCTGATGAAATTGAAAAATTGATTATCTATACTTTGAACTCTAATAGCGATGAAATTAAATTCGGTGCTCTTGGTGTTAGATATGCTGTTTTGTCGCCAGATTCAAAGCTTTTGATGTTTGCTTCAAAAGATGGTAGCTTGTGGCTTCGCACTCTCGACTCTGATCCTAAATATAAACAATTGATCGATTCTCAAGGATTGTTCTCGATTTCTAATGCTGCTTGGTCGCCTAATGGAAATAAAATTGTCTTCAGCAAGTATTATCCCGAAGATGGAAACTTTACTTACTCGACCATATTTACAGGCGAAATTGTAAATGATGGTGCAAGCACTAACTTGAAAAACATTAAACTTATATCCAATAATGCTTATAAAGCTTATTGGGGAAGATAACAAGGTGTTATGAGCGAGAGTTACAGTAAATATAGCGATAGTGAGTTATTCTCGATGCTTTCCAAAGGCAAATCAATTGCCGAAAAAGCATTCGCTGAGCTGTATTCTCGATTTTCTCAAAGAATTTATGCCTATTGTCTGAGAGTGACTGGCGATGAAAATGATGCTCGGGATATTTTCCAAGATGTGTTTCTTAAATTTTTTCACTCTGCCGAAACTCATCAAAATGTCCAAAATGTTGGCGCTTATTTGATTACTATTACTCGTAATCTCTGCCTCAACTACAAACGAGATACGAAAAAAAATTTGAATATTGAAGATTTTACGTTCTTTACCAACGATAGTACTTTCGAGCAAAAAGAAATGATGGAGCTGATTGCCAGAGCTCTCGAAGTGCTCGATACCGACTATAGAGAAGCATTCGTTCTTAGAATTTATGAAGGAATGTCTTATCAGGAAATTGCTGATATTACCGGCACTACTGTGTCGACTATAAAAAACAGAGTGTGGCGCGCTAAAGAAAAAATTAAAAATGTGCTCACTCCCTATTTGGAAGATATGTCGAATTAATAAATTGATTGAATTATGTCTTATTCACGTATGATACACGAGTATATCGACGAAGGGCTCCCTAAGTCCGAGGAGGAAATCCTTTTCTCGGAACTTGCTAAAGACGCCGAGCTTCGCGACGACTTTAATAAGCAGATGAAAATTCATCTTATCGCTCAAAACGATATGAATTCTATTTTTCCTCCTGCTGATTGCACTAGTAATATTTTTTCTACGCTCGGGTTCTCTATTCCGAACGATGAAAAGCCTGTTGCTCCGGTTATCTCTTTCTCCAGCAAGTTCTTTAGCGGTATTAAAAAATATGCTGCCTATCTGATGATTGCTACTATTTCTTCCATTTTTACCGGATTAATGTTTTTGGCTTATGATAATTATTTCTATGCTGATAATCATAATTCTATTTCTAATCATAATTCAGACAAATCAATCAATTCTTCTCCTTTGGTTTCGAGCAAAAATAATGACAACTCATCTAACTTTGTTAATAATAATGCTCTAAGTTCTAATTCTTCTAATTCGACTATTTCATTACCGAGAAAATTCTCGAATAAATTTACTGATGCAGATTCAAAACATAATTCAAATAATAATGCTTCTGTCTCCGAATTAAATAATAATTCTTATCAGGAAACTAATGCCAATGATAATTTAAATACTAATATAAATAGTAATATTAATCAGTCAGATAATAACAATCTATTGCTGCTTGTTGATAATAGCGTATTTAACTCATCTAACATGATTAAGTCTGGCAATGCTTCTCAAAAATTGGCTTCTAATAGAGCTCAAGCATTCAATAGAAGCAATTCAGCAGCTTTCGGCTCTATTATTCCAATCAATATTTTCCATTCTGAAGCTGCTAATTATTATGATGATTCTAAATATATTCTTTCGTTTAAACGAATTAATACAAAATCAGAACCGAATATTCAAGATTTGAATTCTAAAGAATCATTGTTCGATAATTTTGTTTTGACTGCTATCTATAGATTAGATGATAATAATGCACTTGGACTTCAGTATGGTAGAGAAAGATTTGGACAAGAATTTGACATTGTTGTCAATGGTACTACACATATCCAAACTCAAAATCCTGTTATAAATTATGCTGCTCTGACATACAGATTGTCAGTCAATCCTGATATTTTCGAAAGCATTTTCACTCCATATTTCCAAACTTCAGCAGGATTGTCGACTATCGGCCCACTTGCAAAAATGTCTTTAGGCTCGAGTATTAGATTGATGGATGGACTTTCTGTTTTTGGCGAAATTGATGGAACTGCTTTGTGGTACAATGTTAATGATAAAATTTATAATACTTTAAAATATGGAGT
>CAZBNQ010000043.1:0-4218 GCA_964493035.1 uncultured Hyphomicrobiales bacterium
CTTCGCTTGACACCCCTCAATGAGGGGAATTGGCTTCTGCTCTCATTCTTCACTGTTTTAATTCAACTTTATCATAAAATAACAACTAAAATATACAAAATGAAAACGTCTTTATTACCCTCGAGTGTCGACCGACTTTAGGCGGGCGGGGTGGATGAAAATAAAAAGAAAAAGGCTGCTTCCTTCTGGAAACAGCCTTTGCTTTTTGTAGCGGGGTCAGGACTTGAACCTGAAACCTTCGGGTTATGAGCCCGACGAGCTACCATTTGCTCCACCCCGCGATGTTTTGTAATACAAATCTACGACATTTTCTTCTAATTTCCAAACTATTCTTCACTTTTTATTAATCATTTGTTAAATTTTCTGAAATAATTGAGCAATTTATCTTTTCTGAATTTACAACAATTCCGTAAATTGCTATATTGCAATTGATAGAACATTAAAATATTTATAAATTTAATTTTAGGCAGTATAATGGCTAAACAAGAATTTAAACGTCCAAGCTTGAAGGCAAAGGAGCAAAAGCCTTTGATTGCGGACAAGTACAAAGATTATATCTATATCGGGATACTTTTAGTATCTGTATTCGTTTTCTTTGGATCCGCAATTTTTGGACATGGATTTGACTCTCCCGATAATCTATCATCCATGAGCTTCCATACTTTCCTTGGCGAAGCAAAAAAAGATGGGACTTTCCCTCTTTGGATGCCTTACATTTTTAGTGGCATGCCTAGCTACGGTTCTTTGCTTACTACCGGCGATAGATACTGGGACTTCATTCCCATGTTCTTCTTTGGTATTACTAAACTTTTTGGCGGCTTATTCAATAGTGATGTTGCCCGCCTTGCTTCTGTTTATGCAATCTATGGTATTGGCCTCTATTTGTTGATGAATTTCAAAAAACATGACAAATTTGTTTCATTCTTTGTAGCTTTTGCTGCAATGTTTTCTACCAGCGTTATCGTTTGGCCTATGATTGGTCATAATACCAAACCAATCGTTCTTGCTATTTTCCCTTATGTTTTTCTATTTATGGAAAAACTTAGAATTAAATTTTCGATTGTATTTACTATACTTCTTACTTTTGCAATACATTTAATGCTCGAAGCCGGCCACATCCAGATGTTCTTCTATGGTTTATGTGCTTTTGGGCTTTATCTTCTTTTTGAATTAGTAAGCCGTTTGATCACTAAAAAAGAACCTCTTAAAGTTTTGCGCGTTGCTGGTTTGCTTGCTGTTGCTGGTGGTGTTGCATTCCTATTGTCTTCCGATAGATATCTTACTACTTTAGAATATACTCCTTACTCTGTTCGTGGTTCGGCTCCTATCGAGAAAACTAAAAATCAACATCAAGACCAAAAAGGTGGAAACGACTATCAATACGCTACTATGTGGTCTTTCAGCCCTGGAGAAATGGCTACTTTCTTTGTGCCAAACTTCTATGGCTTCGGTCAATTGAAATATAAAGGTGAACTTACTGGCGGCAAAGAAGCTAAACTTCCTACTTACTGGGGGCAAAAACCTATGGAAGATGCTGCTCCTTATATGGGCATTCTTATCTTTGGTTTGGCTGTCATTGGTGCTTTCTTCTACCGAAAAGATGCATTTATGCAGTTTTTAATTGCATTGTCAGTTTTTTCTGTTCTCTTAGCCTTTGGTTATACTTTCCCTGTTGTTTATGATTTCTTCTATTATAATGTTCCGAATTTTAATAAATTTAGAGCTCCAAGTATGGCTCTAGCCCTAATTCAATTTGCTTTCCCGATTATGGCTGGTTATGGACTTACTGCTCTTCTTCGTAAAAATCCGGAAGAATCCAATATCAGAAACAAAACAGTCCTTGTTTCGTTGATTGCTTCAGCAGCATTTTTAGTTTTTGGTTTTATTTATTCTGCTGCATTCCAAAACTCATATTTTGCTTCTGTCGAAGGTTCAAAAATTTACCAGCAATTCTCATCTATGTATGGTCCTAGCATTGCTGATACTCTTAAAGAATTTGTATGGGATTCGATGATTTCTGATTGGTATCTTACTGCTTTCATTGCATTAATCGGTGCTGCTCTCATTTATATGTATTCTAAAGACAAACTTGGCAAGCCTATTCTTTTCATCTCTCTAGCAGTTCTATTGATTTTTGATATGTGGAGAGTTGCTTACCGTCCTATGGAAGTTGCTGAATCTTCACTTAAATTCCCTAGCTTAGATTATATGGAATTTATGAAACAAGATAAGGGCAAATTTAGAATAGCTGACTTCACTGAAATCACTTCACGAAATGTCAATATGCCAGCCTATTATATGCTTGAATCTGTCAATGGCTATCATGCTGCAAAATTGCGCGTTTATCAAGACATGCTCGATGTGGCAGACCAAGGCTCTACCTCGCAAGTTACTAATCCATTCTTGTGGAGCTTGCTCAACGTCAAATATATTATCAGCCCTCAGCCTATGGGCAGCATGCCTCCTGTCTTCCAATCTCAACAAGTAAATGCATTGGTTTATACTAATCCTCAGTATCTTCCAAGAGTATTTTTTGTCAATTCTGCCGAAAAATCTTCTCAAAAAGATATTCTCAACCGATTGAAAGCTGGAGACTTTAATCCTCGCGAACTAGCTTTTGTAGAAAAAGATCTCCCTAGCAAAATCGATGCGCCTACAGAAGCTGCTTCTGCTAAAGTTACTAACTACGAAAATGAATATATTAAAATTCAAGCTAATGCTAGTGGCAACAACTTGTTGTTCCTTTCAGAAATTTTCTACCCGGTAAGCTGGAAAGCCTTTATTGATGGTAAGGAAACTGAAATATACAAAACTAACTTTGCATTCCGTTCTATTATAGTTCCAAAAGGCAACCATACAGTAGAATTAAAATTTGAATCTAAAGCTTTCGAACAAGGCAAAACATATAGTTCTATTCTAAACTATGTTACTATAGCTCTTTTAGCTGTGGGATTGTTTTTGGAAAGAAAAAATTTGTTTGCCAAAAAAGATGAAAATAATGAAGTTAAAGAATAACTTGATTTAACTTTTTCAAGGGATTGACTCATTTTTGATTCAATCCCTTTTTTTATTCATTTTTATATCATTTATCCATAACAATTAGTCTTGTATTAGTCATCATTTCTTTCTAATTTTACTTATTAATTTTTAGGATAATTATGAAAACTATCAAATTCACAATATTTATTTTTTTTGCTTTTATTTGCTTATCTTTGAAAGCCTCATCTGCTGAGCTCAATTTAATAGTTACTCAAAATGAGTCTAAGGTTAACTTAAAACTAATTGATATAAATGACGATGGAAAATATGACTCTGCCTCAATTCTTTATAATAATGAGTCTATTATAGACAAAGCTAAGCTCAATATCACAATCAAATCTGATGATAAAAATTCTGAAAACAATTCATACACTTATGAATCATTAGAACTCCCCCAATCTTTTCTCTACCAAATTATTGACTTCAAAATTCAAAACAAACTTGAGTTTAAAGCCAAAATAAAAGCAAAGTACAACAGCAATGAATTTGATATTTCTTTAGATGCTAAATCAAACACTCTTAGTATTTGTACTAACAATTATTTTAAAAGCAATAATTTGAAAACCAATGAAAATATTTCAGGTTTGAATAATAATGTATTAATATTTAAAAACACTAAACCTACAACTATCTTAATATTTGATATATCCGGAAAACTTGTTTTAAATAAGGAATATGATGGTAATAGCGCAATAAGTATGAATCAACTTCCCAATGGCAAGTATTTTATAGAATATCTGGATTCAGGATTATTAAACGTGATTATTCACAACAAAAATTAGTGATTTAATTTATATACTTCTTCTTTATAAATATCAATTATAGATCGCGCATAATTATCCCAACGATATAGATCTAACTTTGTATATGCTCTTTCGATCAATGTTTTTGCATATACGGGATTACTAATAATTGAAAATGCTTTTTCAGCAATATCATCAGGATTATATGGATCTGCAATTAGCCCTGCATCAGAAGCTATCTCGGGCAATGAAGATACATTAGAAGTAACCACCGGCACTCCACAAGCAAAAGCTTCAACAATCGGCAAACCAAAGCCTTCCCTAAACGAAGGGAACAACATCAAATCTGCACTTGCTATCAGCATAATCAGCTCTTCTCTGCTCAAATATTGAGTTGTGATAATACTACTTTTCAATTCAAGTAGATCATTATTGG
>CAZBNQ010000043.1:4228-13211 GCA_964493035.1 uncultured Hyphomicrobiales bacterium
AGCAAAGTATTTAATTCTTCATTCGAAGTATTTGGCAATACAAATTTACCATTATAATTATATCGATTAATCAATACATTTGCAGTAGCCAAGGATCCTTTAATATTCTTTCGAGGATGATTAGAGCCAATCAGAAATATATAATTATCGCCATTAGTATATTTCTGCCTTACGAGATTTTTTTGATTATCATCAAGTTTCACCTTAAAATCATCACTAACTCCATTATACACTGTCTGTATCTTCGATTTTTCAACACTCATCAGTTGGGATATATTATCTCTTTCGGTATTAGATACAGTGATAATTTTCTTTGCCTTGTTTACTGCTCGTTTTGCAAACACTTTCCTATAAAAATTGCCAAACTGCTGATAATAAGACACACCTTTTTTAAAGAACTCAATTTGTTCAAAAAAAATGGTATCATGCATCGTGATTACATAAGGTACATTAATAAATAAAGGTGCAGTATTTGCGGTGAAATGAATTAAATCCAAACCATGAGAATTAGCAATTTTTGGCAATCGAAATTGCTCCCAATCAACATAATTTTTGGCAGGGAATACAAATAATTTAAAATTATCGCCCAAGCTGGGAAGACAATCAAAATCTTTATCAGACTTTACATACAAATAATATTCATTTTCAGTATCAATTAATGCCAATTGCTTTATAAATTCAATTGTTACATAATCTATACCGTATTTCTTGGGTCTAAACAACCTCTGTGCTTCGATTCCAATTCTCATAAAAGTTAAGGAGATGCACATAGCATCTCCTTTTAATCCTTATTATTTCAAAAAAGATTCTAATCTGGCATAAAGATTTGCCAAAGGAATAATTTCACGTTCGTCACTGGCACGGAACTTAATCTCTACATTGCCATCTTTCAAATTTTTGCCACCGATAATTACTTGCACCGGCAAGCCCAACAAATCAGCATCGTTGAATTTTATACCTGCTGTTTCTGCTCTATCGTCATAAAGAACTTCATATTTCAGTTCGCTAAGTTTTGCATAAACTTCTTCGCAAGCAGCATTCACTTCATCAGATTTATGTTGGTTCACTCCGATTAGATGTATATGATACGGAGCAAGAGCTTTACTCCATTTGATACCTTTTTCGTCATGATTTTGCTCGATAAAACAAGCCATAACACGCTCAACGCCAATACCATAGCTACCCATAATAATTGGATTTTCTTTGCCATCACTATCGAGAAAAGTAGCACTCAATGCTTCTGAATATTTAGTACCGAGTTTAAAAATATGACCTAATTCAATAGCTTTGACAACTCTCAATGCTTCACCATTAACTACTGATGGTTCGCCTTCGAGCACAGTGCGCAAATCGAAGAACTCATCGATCTTGCAGTCTCTGTCTAAATCAATATTCTTAAAGTGGAAGCCATCTTTATTTGCACCGCTAACCATACCATTAGCACCTTTTAGCAAATTGTCTGCAACAACTTTAATTTTTTTCTTAAGATTGACAGGCCCGATCGAACCATGATCAGCGCCGGTATATTCAATCAATTCGTCAGAAAGTGCCGGACGCACCAAATTAGTGCCTGCAATTGCTTGAAGTTTGGTTTCATTAAGCTCGTCATTGCCGCGCATCAAAATCAACCAAGGTTCATCATTAACTATGTAAACAACTGATTTAGCACATCTATGTTCAGGTATTCCAAATTGTTCTACCAAGTCATCGATAGTTTTAGCATTTGGTGTTGCAAATTCTTCAATTGGCAAGTTTTCGTCAATTCTACCAACCGGAGGAATAGCAGAACTTGCAACTTCGATATTTGCTGAATAGCCTTCAGCAATAGCGCAAGTATCTTCGCCGGAATTAGATTCAACCATAAATTCTTGAGATTGTCTGCCACCCATAGCACCGCTCGAAGCGCCAACAACAAAAAACTTGATGCCGCAACGATTAAAGATGTTGCAATATGCTTGATAATGCTTATCATAAGATATATCTAAGCCTTCCCAAGATGAATCCATTGAATAAGCATCTTTCATAATAAATTGTCTGCCACGCAAAACTCCTGATTTTGGTCTAGCTTCATTACGGAATTTTGTTTGGATTTGGTACCAAATCATTGGCATATCGCGGTATGACTTAACGTGCTGGCGAGCATGATAAGTAATAATTTCTTCATGAGTAGGAGCGAGCACCAATCCATCTCTATTCTTAAGATGAAACATAACATCGCCCATTGCTTCGACTCTGCCTGTTTGCTCCCAAATTTCTATTGGATTTAATGCCGGCAATAAAAATTCTAATCCGCCTATTGCATCCATTTCTTCGCGCAATATTTCAATTACTTTTTTTATTACTCTATAACCCATTGGTAAAAAAGAAAACACACCCGAAGCCAATTGACGTACCAATCCTGCTCTCAACATTAATTGGTGTGATGGTATCTGTGCTTCTGCCGATTGTTCTTTTAGTGTCGGCAAAAAATACGCTGACTGTCTCATTTTTCCTCTATAATATTTTATTTAATTATCGTTTTTCGCAAAAATCGAACTACAAATTTAATAAATTCAAACAAATATACGAATTATTACTTTGATTTATTATTTATTATTATCTTCTAATCTATTAATTTATATATAAAAAAACCGGCAGAATTATTTTTGCCGGTCTCTTGTCATTTATCTTTTAGTAATCTATCTCACAACTATAGTTTTTGCATTTACGAATTCTTTTATGCCTTCTTCTGATAGTTCACGTCCATATCCCGACATTTTGATTCCACCAAATGGAAGCCTTGGATCAGACTTGACGTTGTCATTAACAAAACATGAACCAGCAAATATTTCTTCTCGGGCAATTTTCTCAGCTCTTTCGATATTTTGAGAAAACACCGCCGCACCCAATCCAAACAATGTATCATTTGCTTTTGCAATTGCTTCTTCTTCAGTTTTTGCTGGAATAATAGCAGCAACCGGACCAAAAGTCTCTTCGTCGTATACAGGCATTCCAGGCTCAACATCAGTCAATATTGTTGCGGGATAATAATATCCGTTACCTTCAGGAATTTCGCCACCTAAAAGCAGTCTTGCACCAAATTTCACCGAAGTTTCCACTTGCTCGTGGTGCTCTTCCTGAATATCTTTTCTAGCTTGAGGACCAATATCAGTTGATTCCATTGTTGGATTGCCCATCTTGTATTCACTCATGCAATCTAGCAAAGCCTGCTCGAATTCAGTTTTTACTGAATCCATAACAATAAACCTTTTTGCAGCAATGCAAGACTGACCACTATTTATCAAACGGCCGGCAGCACAAACTTTTGCAGCATGACGAATATCGGCATCTTCCAGAATAATATATGGATCGCTGCCTCCAAGCTCCATCACTGTCTTTTTAATCACTGAGCCTGCAATTGATGCTACTTTTGCTCCGACTGGAGTACTGCCTGTTAGTGTTACTGCTGCAACTCCAGGATTGAGTATAATACTGCTAACCTGATCGCCCGAAATTATCAAAGATTTAAAGCATGATTCAGGTATCTCGGCATCCAAGAATATTCTTTCGATTTCTAAGGCGCATCCCATGGTATTACTTGAATGTTTTAGCAAGCCTACATTACCTGCCATCAACGCTGGAGCAGCAAATCTAAACACTTGCCACAGTGGAAAATTCCACGGCATTATTGCTAATACAGGTCCTAATGGATTGTAATGCACATAGCTTTTGCTTGATTCGGTTTTCACAAGCTTATCTTTGAGATGTTCTTCTGCATTTTCGGCATAATACCTGCATACAAAAGCACATTTTTCGACTTCTGCAAAACCCTGTCTAATCGGCTTGCCCATCTCGAGAGCCATAAGCATAGCCAATTCTTCTTTTCTTTCAATCAGCAGATCGGCAGCTTTAATTATTTTTTCTGCCCTTTTTGAAAAGCTCTCTCGCCTCCATGAATTAAATGCTGAATTAGCTTGGCGAATGAATATTTCACAATCCGAAGTGGAGTGCTTTGCATATTCATTTAGCTTTTCGCCAGTATGTGGATTATAAGTAAATATCATTGATTTGCTCCACTATTCTGCTTTTATTTCAATTGAAGTCAGGTCGTCTAATTTTGCTACTACAGTATCTCCCGATTTAATCTCGCCTACGCCTTCGGGTGTGCCTGTAAATATCACATCTCCACGTCTCAAACTAAATACTTTCGATATATATTTGATCAAGGTTTCTATATTTCTTTCCATATCCTTAGTGTTGCCTTTTTGTCTTAATTCATCATTGACATTTAGCTCCAATTCGAATATCCTTTTATCAGTATTTGAGATAGGCACTACTTTAGAAATTGGAGCAGATTTATAAAATCCTTTTGCCACAGCCCAAGGATGCCCCTTTTCTTTAGCTTTTTTCTGAACATCCCTCAATGTTAGATCTATCCCTACAGCAAATCCTGCTATATACTCTTCATAATTTGATTCAATTTCCGATTCGGCATCTTTGCCAATCACTACAACTAATTCAACTTCATGATGAATTGAATTAGAAAAATCAGGAAGTTTGATCACTTCTCCATCTTCAACATAAGAAGCCGGAGGCTTTATAAAAACGATTGGTTCGCTTGGCACTGTCGATCCCATTTCTTTTGCATGTAGAGCATAGTTTTGCCCAATACAATACATTACTCCGATTGGTATTTCAGCACCATCAGTAAACTTTAGTAAATTTCCCATAATTTACTCCGTATATTATTTACTCTTTTTCAAATAATTAAATGTTAATTGTTCATGATTTGATGGAAGAGCCATCAAAATTTCATCTTCGGTGCTGATGCCTCTTTTAATAATTACTTCAGAGTCATTCATTGCACCAATTTCCACTTCTTGTTTGACGAAACCGTTACCGTTTTTCTTAATTAAATAATTTATTTTTTTTCCTTTTTGCTCCATCGAAAACAAGCTTTCGATAGGAACATGTATCACATCTTTAAACTCTTCTACAACAATTTCATTGCTTGTAGTCATTGATGGTAGCAAAGTTGAGTCTTGCCCATTAATTCTAACTACAACTTCGAACACTTTCGAGTCAGAATTCTTACGCTCTTCACCAATATTAGCAACACTTACCACCGATCCCCATACTTTTTTATTAGTATTAGCATCCAGGCTAAGTCTAACGCTTTGCCCTACTTTTATTTTTTGGATATCGATTTCATTCACAAAAGTAACTGACTCCATTATAGACAAATCGGGCAAGCGAGCAACTATTGGATTCCAAGTATTAATAGTAGAGCCTTCAGTAAGTCTTGTACCATTCCAATTTCTCATATAAATAAGCATACCATCGGCCGGAGCTTTAACTGTGAATTGATCGAAAATTTGCATAATCATACTTATGCTTTGCTTTTCCATACTCAAGTCTGCACCTACTTCTGATAATTTGGCAATTGACTGTTGTACTTTTGTACCATAATTCTTAATTGCCTGATCGTATGCTTTTAATTCTCTTTCGTAAGCAATCTCTGCCTGACGGCGGACTGATGGAGCTTCGTAGATTGATTGTTCTTTGGCTAGTCTCTTTTCTTCAAGGCTATATTTCATATTTTCAATATCATTACGAGCACTAGACAGATTTAAATTACTGTCTAATTTTGCTTGAAGAAACTGCGATTCATATTTTTGTATTTGAATTTCATTCTCTTTGATTTTAGTCATAATTTCAGATCTGTCGAGTTCTGCTATGAAATCGCCGGCTTTTACTTTTGTTCCTTCCGGTATTAATTTCGAAATTTTGACTTGGTAGATGTTCAATCTTTCGAGTCCGCTTGGTCCTCTCACATCAATAGCATTTTTTGCTCTTAATTCGCCGGTAGTTGTTACTGTAACTTTAAAGTAACCCTTCTTGGGCTTTACGACCAATTCGCTTTCCGGAGCTTTTTTAAAAATAAAATAAATAGCTGCTAATAGTACTAAACTGATTGCTGAAATTATTATAATTTTCTTTTTATTTTTCATATAAATTGCCACCTTATAGACAATTCGAGTATAATTAAAATTATCAATTTGTAATTTAGCAATAGATTCATAAATATCGAAGAAAATAATTCATTTTTCTAACATAAATAAAAAAAAATCGCAAATATTTCTAAATGCGATTCTTATTTATAGTCTAAATTTTGATTTACTTCAATTTTTCTACTGCCTCGAATATCATATCTGGAGTTAATGAGTCCAAACAGAAGTATTCTTCGTTTTTGCATGTCGGGCTAAAGAAACAAGTACATTTCTTTTGTGGTTGGACAATAATTCCGCGTCCATACATATCAAATTCTGCAGGATTGAATATATTATTCATCAATACTAATTTCTTTTTCAAAGCAATTGCAATATGCATACCCATAGTAACAGCTGTTACTATTGTATCACATTTATTTACCAATGAGAAAAATTGTTTCATAGGGAAATAGCCCAAATACAAAGCACCTGTCTTTAGTGCTAATGAAGAATTTCTTTCGTGTTCTTGTTCGCCACCCAAAAGCACAGGATAATATCCCTTTTCTTGGAGCTTTATAATTAGCTCAGCCCAATATTCTTCTTTCCAAAGGCGCGAAACCCAACGCGAGCCGCATCCTGTATTAAGCCCTACAATTGGTTTTCCTTCGTTTGGTATTTCCCAAGTCCACTTGTCTTCAAAATCAATTTCATATTCTTCACCGGCAAATTTGTAGCCGCATATTTCAAAGATTTCTTCAGTATATGACTTAGTATTTGCTTGGTTTACATCATCAAACAAGCCGGTAAGGAATTTTGGCACTGCTTTTTCATCCATAGGCGCAGGTTTGCCATCAACTAATGTATAACCATACTTTTCGTCGGCATCAAGAATTTTTGCTAATGCACAAGCTTGACGATCTTTATCGAGGTTTATCAATTTCTTGAAATGAGTTGCTTGAAATGTCACTATTGATTCAGGTGTGTAAGTAAATATACCATTCACCGAAGATGGAATAACTTCTGGCGAATATGTTAGCCACCAAATCAAGCAATCAGGATGTTCTTTTTTAAGTTTTTGTATTAAAGGTGTAGTACGAATAACATCGCCTATGGCACCTAATTTTATAATTAGAATAATATTTGGTTTCGAAACGTAGTATTTGCAATCGTCGCAATGTACATCTTCGGTCTTATGTGGTTTGCAAGGTACATCACCTCTAAAAAACTCACAATCTCTCTTATAAATCATAAACTATCCAAATCACATCTTATATTTTAACATAATGTTAAATGAAAATGTATATACTTTATTTTCTACAGTTTCATAGTCGGTAAAAGGAGTAAGAAGCTCTCTACGGCTATCATCAGCACCGATTAAATTAATAACACCAAAGCCGGTATTCAAATCAATACCAAATCTATTTTGCAAGTCGCCTTCCACTCCAAGTTTTAATTCAGCACCAAGTCTGAATGCATTATCTTTAGTTTTCAACTTTCTTGTTTCATTTTGTTCGGGAACCAAGTCATAATTATATTCTCTTTCGAGATCAGTATTCATTATATAATTTGCTTTCAAGACAGCACCAGAATATATCTTTGCATTAGCCCATTTAAAGTTATACAAAGTGTAAAACGCACCTGAGTAAAAAGAAAATATATTCAAATTATATCTGAAATATGCAGTCATATATGGCGAAATCGGGTGTCTTTCTCTCGAATTATAAAAATCATATTGAATGCCAATTGGAATTTTTAATCCATTTTTGAAATTTAAAGTAGCCTTGAGATCGATTCCGGGTTGGACTGCATTAAAACTACCTCCGGCGTATATTTCGCCTGTCGAATCATAAGGTGCTAATGGTTCTGTTGCTCTATTGTCACCATATAGTCTTGTTGTTGCAAGACCACCAGCGATAGACCATCCTTCAAACTCTAATGCTTTTGCAGATTCACTCATTAATACAATTAATGCAACGATCCCAACATAGAAAAACTTTTTCATATTTATCCTAATTGATTATTCATTTATCTTTAAACAACAGACAAACATTGATTATTACTACAATCCACTTTCAAAAAAACTATAAATATTCTTTAACACTATAATTTTTAATCTTCTCATAATTATTTTTAATTATAAGCTCGCCAATCAAACCAGTCGAGAATAATTGTACGCCAACAATAATCAATGCAACAGCAAACAAGGTAAGTGGCCTATTGCTTAAAAATGTACGTCCTAAAGCCCATTCTACTGTCAAATACACATTAATTGCAAATCCAACAATCATAAAGATTGAACCAAAAAATCCGAAAAAGTGCATTGGACGCTTAAAGTATCTGGTAGTAAACAACACAGTAAGCAAATCAAGAAAGCCTTTCAAAAATCTTGACAATCCAAATTTTGATTTACCATATCTTCTTGCATGATGTTTCACAGGGATTTCAGCTACTTTAAAACCATCCCAATGTGCTAATGCTGGTAGATAGCGATGCATTTCGCCATATACTTGCAGCGATTTTACTACTTCACTTCTATACATTTTAAGTCCACAATTAAAATCATGTAGTCTTATACCACTTGTAATAGAAGTAACATAATTAAAAAACTTACTTGGGAGAGTCTTGCTGATAGGATCTTTACGTACTTTTTTCCATCCGGTCACCAAGTCAAATCCTTCTTTAATTTTTGCAGAAAGATTTCTCAATTCGGCTGGATCATCTTGCAAATCTGCATCCATTGTGGCAACCAACTTGCCTTTAGCCAAAGAAAAGCCTACTGATAGGGCTGCACTTTTGCCATAATTTCTTCTAAACCTTACAGCTCTAAATCTGTGATTTCTTTGATTTAGCTGTTTAATATAATCCCATGAGCTATCAGTTGAGCCGTCATCGATAAAAATAACTTCCCACCTGCCTTTAGACATATCATTAAGCTCTTTTTCGAGTTGAAGAGCCAATTCAGGGATTGATTCTTCTTCATTTAATAATGGAATAACAACAGAAATCAAAACATC
>CAZBNQ010000044.1:0-13014 GCA_964493035.1 uncultured Hyphomicrobiales bacterium
TATATGGTTGAGGGTGGTTTGGAATATGCGCAGGTATTATTAGAAAAATCGTATGGTTTGGAAAGAGCCCGCGAAATTATTGAAAAAATTAGAGTTTTAACAACTGTTCGCGGTTTTAATATTCTTAAAAAATCCGATCCACAACAATTGGCAAGCTTCCTATCTAAAGAGCATCCACAAACAATAGCATTGATTCTTTCTCATCTTCCGCCAGACCAATCGGCAGAAGTTTTGAATGAATTTAAGGATGATCTAAGAGGCGAAACAATCATGAGAATTGCTACTATCGGCAAAGTTTCTCCTCAATTAGTTTCTGAAATAGAGCATGTGGTGGATCAAATTGCTGAAACTACTCTATCTCAAAACTTAGCTCAAGCCGGTGGCGCCCAATTGGTTGCAAATATTCTTAATAAAAGTAATAATGCAACTGCTAAATCAATGCTCGAAAGTATTGAAGAAAAAGACTACAATATGGCTATTGAAATCAAGCGACTTATGTTCTTGTTCGAAGATATTATTCTTATCGACGACAAAGGTATTCAAAGAATTCTTAGAGATGTTGACAAACGCGATTTGGCTCTGGCTCTCAAAGTATCTGACGAAAAAATTAGAGCTAAAATATTCAAGAATATGTCTGAACGTGCTGCTGCGGTGGTCAAAGAAGAACTTGAATTCATGGGTCCGGTCAAGCTTAAAGAAGTTGAAAGTGCTCAGATGCGTATTGTCGATGTTATCAAAAAACTCGAAGAGCAAGACGAAGTTGCTATTGGTGGCAGAGGCAAAGAGGATATATTTGTATAATCAAATTTGTGTTTCGGGTTATGAATCAAATTATTTTAAAAATACCGCGTAAAAAGCAAAAGCTCAGAATTATCAGAAATGAAGAGATAATTAGGAATGAGTTTGATAGAAAGGTAAAAGAAATTGAGCAGAAACTTCTCCAAGAGAAGCTTTCTGAGCTCGAAAAATTAATTGTGCCCGAACCCGAAATTGAAATTATTGAAGAAGTAATTCCGGAGCCTAAGCAGACGATTTATACAGAAGTTTTTACGATTTCTGATTCAAATCAGCCAATTGAAATTTCATTGCATAATATTCCTGAGGAATCTGTTCCTCTCGAAGAAGCAAAAAGCCAGATACAAGCTGCTTACGATAAAGGTTTTGAAGAAGGCCAGGATTCTTTGCGTGCTACATTCGAGGCAGAAATTGATCTGCATCAAAGATGGATTAAGCGTTTTGATGAACTTTCGATTGAACTTAGAAATCAATTTAGAAATGAAATCCAAAAGCTTCAAGCTTCTATTATTCCTTTATCTATTACAATTGCTAATCATATTCTGACACGCGAATCTGAAACATCAGTAATTGTTGTCGATCAAGTTAAAAAAGCAATTGCTGAATTGGACAATGAAGAGATTATGAAAATAATCATCAATCCTGCAGATTATAATGTGCTTGATCAGATTAAAAGCGAACTAATCGAAGATAAAGATTTGATCAAAAACATGTCTATTGTGCCCGATGATAGTATCGAAAAAGGCTCTTGTATGTTGATTACTGCTGCTGGAACAATAGATGCAAGGTTTTCTGTGCAACTCGACAGACTAAAAAAAGTACTTTTAGAAGCTGATATTAAAGATACTGAAGAAAGTTTTCATAAACTTCCGAAATCTGAAGATAATACGAGCTCAATTGAAATCGATTCATCAAAAAGTATAAATGATTATATGGATGAATTATAATGTATGCTAATGCCGAAATATTGCTGAACAAATTAAATCCGATCGTACTCGATACAAATCCTATTGAGAAGCGAGGTAAAATTAGCAAAGTAGTCGGCTTAGTTATCGAATCTGACGGACCAAAAGCAGGAATAGGTGAATTGCTTGAGTTAAGAGATCGGGATGGCAATCTAAGATCTTATGCCGAAATTGTTGGATTTAAAGATAAAACAAAAATTTTATCCATGATTCTGGGCGATTTGACAGAAATTGCTCCCGGAATGGAATTGGTTTCGACAGGTTCTTCATTGAGTGTAAAGCTTGGCGATAAATTACTTGGTCGGGTAGTAGATGGGCTGGGCAATCCATTAGATGGCAAAGGTCCAATTGAATATTCGAGTAAAAAATCGATTTATGCACTGCCCCCAAATCCATTGATGCGTACTCGTATCACTGAGCCTGTATCGACTGGTATTAGGGCAATTGATGGAATGCTTACTCTTGGCAAAGGTCAACGTGTGGGTATTTTTGCCGGATCTGGCGTCGGAAAATCGACTACTATAGGCATGATTGCTCGCAATACTAGTGCAGATATAAATGTTATTGCTTTAATTGGCGAACGTGGCAGAGAAGTAAAAGATTTTATTGAAAAAGATCTGGGCGAAGAAGGTTTGATGCGTTCTGTCGTAGTTGTTGCAACAAGCGATGCTCCACCATTGGTGAGAGTAAAATCTGCATTAACAGCTACTGCAATTGCTGAATATTTCCGAGATAAAGACTTAGACGTTATGCTGATGATGGACTCCGTAACTCGTTTTGCAATGGCTCAACGAGAAGTGGGGCTTACGATCGGCGAACCACCTACTACCAAAGGCTATACTCCTTCTGTATTTTCAAATATGCAGCGAATGATGGAGCGTGCCGGTACTTCGACAAAAGGCTCGATAACCGGACTATACACTGTTTTGGTGGAAGGTGATGACATGAACGAACCAATTGCAGATGCTGCAAGGGGCGTTTTGGATGGTCACATAGTATTATCAAGAAGGCTTGCTTCGATGGGGCATTATCCTGCAATTGATGTGCTCGAAAGTATTTCGAGAGTGAGAAACGAAATAATCAGCGAAGATCATTATCAGGCTGCTATTTTTATACAAGAGCTGCTTGCTACTTATCGTTCTGCAGAAGATCTTATTTCTGTTGGTGCCTATCAGACAGGATCTAATCCCAAAATCGACAAGTCAATTAGATTGAATGACAAAATCAATCAATTCCTTAGGCAGAGAGTTGGCGATTCTATTTCATTAGATCAAACTATTGAAGATTTATATGAAATAATAAGATCTGATAACTTACCAATGGGAAGGAGCTGATAGATGGCCAAAAAATTTAGTTTCAGACTCGAACCATTGCTAAAACTTAAGACTTACAAAGTCAATCAAGCAAAAGATTCGCTTGCATCTGCTCTCAGAGTAAGATATGAAAAAGAAAGAATGATATCTGAAAATAGAGCTAGCAGAGATGAAATCAATAAAATCAAATCGAGCAAATTGAAAGCAAGTGATATGCAAGAAATGATATTTCATCGTAATTTTCTCGATAGAGAGCACGAAAGGCTAAATAAAGAAAAAAGCCAGATTATCGAAATTGAGAATTACCGTCGTGGAAAATTGACAGAAGCGATGAAAGAGGAAAAAGTATTAGAAAAATTAAAAGAAAAGAAAAAAGAAATCTATAAAGAAGAGTTGCTCAAGGAAGAGACTCTATTTATGGATGAAATATCAATACAAAGATATAATTACAATGAAGATAGGGAGCTGGCGGTTTAATGAATTTGAGGCAGTTGCTCATAGGATTTATAATTTTGGCGGTTATTAGTGCTATCCTGCTTGGATCACTATTAGCCGTATTCGAATATAAGCCTGAATGGATTGGATTGCCTGCCAAAATTGATTCAACTCAGGCTGCCAAACAAATTGAAATGCCAAAGCCCAAACCGATGAAGCCGGTTTATATTGAGCCGGCTGTTAAAATTACTGAAAAGCAATTGGCTCTTTTTGAAAATGGTATGGTCAATCTCGAAATAATGAAGCAAAGAAAAGATTCTTTAATCAGGCTTGAAAAGTTTTTGCGCGATTCATTAAGTAAAAACTATGTCCAAGCTAAATCGATGCAAGATTCTGTCAGAAGAGCAATATTCAATATGGATAATGCTGTAAAGAGTCAAAACTTTGCAAATGATTCTTTAAATCGATTGAATGCTGAATATAAAAAGGCATTAGAAAGAAATGAAACATTAAAAAAGAGATTAGAAATTTACGAAAAAGCAATGGCATCGAAAAACGATACACTTGAAACCAAGAATTTCAATACATTTGCAAAGATTTATGATAATGCAGCGCCAGCAGAAGTTGCGAAGATATTAGAACAAATCGATGAAAGAGATGCTGCAAAGATATTAAAAATAATGTCGAAGAAGAAAGCCGGAAAAGTGCTCGAAGCTATGAAGCCGGAAAATGCTGCAGCAATTCTTTTGCTTGGAGCAGGCGAATAATAAAAAAAATAAAATAATTGCTATATATTTTGCACGGATGCACAAAAATGAAAACTTCAGCAATTAATATGAGTCCAAATATAAATTTGGATAGTTTAGGATCAAAAAAAGAAATTTCGGCAAGCGATGCTGAAAGCTTTTTTGATAGTTTTGTTGCCGCAGTTGGCGAGTCAGCAGAGATTACTCAAGAAACCGAGAATAATCAAAATACATCTGATGAATTATCAGCAGTATTGAGTTTTGTCAATCAATTAATAAATTTAATAAAAGCAGATAAATCGCCAAACGAAGCAAAGGACTTGAGCCAAGTTTCAAAATTTATTGATTTTATTGAGTCAAATATCAGCAAATTTTCTCAAAAAGAATTGAATGAATTAAGTGCGAAATTGGTTAATATTATTAAAAAGTTGGATTTTGATGTTAAATCTCCCGAAATCGAAGCATTAATCGAAAAAATCAAAATACCTGATTTGAAATTAAAAATTAAAAAAGCACTTGACGAAAAGATTTCAGAAAATAAGATTAATAATCAAGTTGAAGATAAAAATTCAGAAATAATTATTAATCAGCCTCGCGCAAAAAAAACAATGACAAATGATAATATTAAGCAAAATGATAATAATAATAATTATCAGAATAGTTCTAATATAGACCAACAATCAAAGATAATAGAAACAAATATTAATAAATTAACAGACAAGCCCAGAAATGAAACAAATACGATTGATGAAATCGTAAATAAAATCAATAAGATAAATGAATTGCCGAAGGAAATTCAGAGTCTGATAGAAACAGAATATACAAAAGGTAATAAAACAATAAAGCTTGAATTAAAGAACAATAGCAATACAGATGAAAAGGCTAATATTGTAACTTTGTCGAATAGTGACATAAACACAATATTCGAATCGATGCAGAATAATGATAATTTTAGCCAGACAGATAAGAATAATACAAATGGCGAAAAATTCTTTACAAATTTTTCGGCAGTAATAAAGAAAAATTCATTTGAATTTAAATTAATCGGCGAAGCAGATAAAAACACATATTATCATACATTTACAAATACAAGAATAGAAAATATAGGCAAGACAACAGGCGGAATAATAAAGAATATGCCTGATAATTCGAGCTCGACAGCCAAGCTGATATTGAAGCCAGCTTCGCTTGGTACGGTATTTGTAGAAATATCATTAAAGAACAACACAGCCAAAGTGAGTTTTAAAGCAGAATCGACCGAGGCTGTGGTAGCGATTGAAAATCAAATTGGTAATTTAAAAGAACAATTGAGCAAAAGCTCGATCAATATCGATACAATCGACGTAAAGAAGATGAATTATCAAAATGAAGAATCAATAAGCGAAAATACGAACAACAATAAAGGGAACGAGCAAGAGGATAGAAAGACGAAAAAGGAATTTTTGAATTCATTCTCTCAACTCGCAACTTTGAGCGATAAAACGAAGGAGCCGGTAGAAAATTCGAAGAGAATATATACCGGAAAATTGATTGAAAAATACGTGTAATTCCCTTTACAACATGGAGGTTGCTAAATGACGACGGGAATCAATAGCGTTAGCGGGACAACTGCTACACAAACAACAACAAAGAGTGCGGCTCAGACATCTAAGGATGAGTTTTTGAAACTACTGACATATCAGTTGAAGTCTCAAAACCCAATGAAGCCTTACGACAATCAGGAGTTTGCATCCCAGCTTGCGCAGTTTTCACAACTTGAGCAATTGGTAGATATAAAATCATTGCTTCAGGAAAGCTCAAATTCCAATAGTATTCTCACCCAAACAATTGCAAATTCTGCATTACCCGGAATGTTGGGTAAGAATGCTAAAGCAGAGACATCGATATTTAATTTTGATGGCGAAAAGCAGGTAAAGCTCGGTTTCGACGTTCAGAGATCGGTATCATCAGGCAGCATCAAAATTATGACTGAATCAGGACAGACAATCCGAACAATCAAACTGGACGCAAAGGATATAACAAGCGGCAACAATACATTTACATGGGATGGCAAAGACAATGACGGCAATACAATGGGCGCCGGCAAATATAAAGTCGAAGTCAATTTAGACGAATCATCCGGAACATCCTACACAGCAGACACATATTTATATGGAAAAGTGGAAGCAGTCAGATTTAAGACAGAAGGCACAATGCTTGTGATAAATGGCACAGAAGCGCCATTGGGCAAAGTGATCGATATTGCAGATCAATAGGCTGCCATACAAAAACCAGGAGGGATAATGCCTGAAATTAATGGTATAAGACTTCCCTTCATACCGGCTGCAGGCGTTGGCGAATTAAACAAGCACAGCAGCAAAGTTGAAATAAGTCCCGGAAAAAC
The DNA here is from genome assembly GCA_964493035.1 of uncultured Hyphomicrobiales bacterium. GTDB lineage: Bacteria > Bacteroidota > Ignavibacteria > Kapaibacteriales > UBA2268 > JAUQWR01. The sequence continues at coordinate 6,638 of CAZBNQ010000044.1, forward strand.
ATCATTTAATGATATTTTTCAAAACGAAATATCAAAACTGAAGTTTTCCGGACACGCCCAAACCAGAATGGTAGGGAGGGACATAAATCTGTCGGAGGCAGATATTCTTAGGCTCGAAGATGCGGTGGATAGAGCAAAAGACAAAGGAGCAAACGAATCGCTAGTAATCATGGATGATAAGGCGTTTATCGTGAGCGTACCAAACAAAACAGTAATTACAATGATAAACCGCAACCAAATGGATGAAAATGTAATTACAAAAATTGATTCAGCGGTTTTCGCATAATGGGTTGGACTGAGTCTGAATAGGCTCGGAGACCCCGGCAATCTTTGAATGACAGACAAGATTGCAAAAGCCATATTTTAAGGAAAAATTAAATTACCATGGAGGGTAAATATGGGGCTTTCTCGCTCGCTCACTATCGGGGCAAGTTCTTTGCGGGCAAATCAGCAGAGATTTGATGTGATTTCAAATAATCTTGCCAATTCTAATACTGTCGGTTTTAAAACTGAACGCGCAAATTTTGCTGAGCAATTCAGCCAAGTTTATAGCAGGGGCAATGCTCCCGATGTTGTTAGCACAACCGGTCGTGGTGGTACTAATCCTATGCAATTCGGGCTCGGTGTTAAGTTAGGCAGTATTCAGCAAGATATGACTCAGGGAGTTATCGAAACAACTAACCGACCATTGGATATGGCTATCCAAGGCGAAGGTTTTTTTGTTTATAATTCAAATGGTGTTGATTTGTATTCTCGCGCCGGGGCTGTTTCTTTAGATAGAGATGGTTTCTTGGTCGATTCCAATTCAGGCGCTCTTCTTCAAGGTTATAATATTGAAAAAGATGCTAACGGTAGAATTATTAAAAATTCTGACGGCGCTAATAAATTAAATGCTACAATGACTAATTTGCAAATTCCTGTCGATACTATTTCTCCACCTCGCCAAACTGAGAATATCTCTATGAATGGCAATCTTAATGCTGCTTCGGCTGCTGGTGATGTTAGAAAAACCAGTATCAATATCTATGATAACTTCGGTGGAGTGCGTTCTTTAGCTTTGACTTTTACTAAGACTGCAAATGCTAATGAATATTCTATCTCTGGTGCTATCGATGGCAAAACTGTAGCTTTGAGTGCTAATACTGTTACTTTTTTCAATGACGGTACTTTGAATACTCCTAATAAATTGACAATTAATACTGCAGATTTGAATACTGCATTGGGCTCAACTCAATTTGATACAGCTAAAACAATGACAATTACTTTGGCTGAAGCAACAGATTTGACTAAAGGTCTTACACAGTATTCTGCTTCAAATTCGGCTTCTTTCAAAGTTCAAGACGGTTATTCTTCGGGCGATTTGCTTAGTCTTAGCGTTGATAACGAAGGCAAGATTTGGGGTGCTTTTTCGAATGGCAAATCTGAAGTCTTGGGTCAGACTTTGATAGCAAAGTTTACTAATCCTGATGGCTTGATTCGTAATGGAGATAATTTCTTTATTGCATCGCCCAATAGCGGCTCTGCTACAATTGGAACTGCAGGCGAAGTGTTCAAATCATCTAAGATTTTGGGTAATTCGTTAGAGCAATCTAATGTGGATATGACAATTCAGTTTACTGATATGATTTCGACTCAGAGAGCTTTCGAAGCTGCGTCGCGTACAATCACAACAAGTGATACATTATTGGCTGAAGTAAATCAGCTTAAGAGATAATTAAAATAATTTAGAGTTAATTCTCTACTACATAATCCGGGTCTGCTACCCTCGTTTAATGCCCGAAAGTTTCCCGAAAGTAAGCAGGTCCGGATCTCTATATTTCTTCTTCAACAACTAATTTGCCCATTTTCCTTAGTTTATCGGCTAAAATTGGAATTATTTTTTGCCTTCCGAGCAAGCCTTGTTGAATAAATTGAATATCATTAGAAGCCGGATTAATAGACTTTCCTATAAAGAAATTGATTCTATCAGACATCATTATCAAATCATATAATTCAGTTACAGGATTGAAGTCATCCATATCTTTTCTATCTTCATCAATAATATTATATAATTGATTGAGAGTAACAGCACCTTCGGTTACCAGATCAATACCTTCGATTGAATACTTAGGCGGAGTGAAATGATTTTCGAAAGTTCTATCCACTTCGATTTGTTTTTTCAAGTGTTTCGATACGATATTGGCAGTAGTTCCCCCACAAATAATTTTATGTCCGGCCATATTCATAAAATGACGAACAAGCTCAAAATCTTTTTGTTTATTGGAAGGAGGACCAGTGAGAATATTCGAGCAAATGCCCGGTCTCGAAAAAGCAATAACAGCTGAAACATCATCATCATTAGAATATCTGCACAAATCAAAAACTTTCTGATAAATAGCTCTTGGCAAATCGGCTAGGGCGATACCTTCGAAAAGCAAGCCATTGATATGCTTATTGACACCTTCGGTGCCCCATCCAAATTTCAGACCTCTCCCAAGTCCTGCTTGGGTAACTCCATCAGTCATAAGCATAATCCCATCCCCGACATTTAAATAGCAAGTGGATTCGCATATCACTGAGTTATCTACAGTAAAAGTTCTTTGAGTAAGCTCAGTACTAAATTTCTTAGAAATAAAAAGGGGCTTGGGCATGTCGTAAGTCAAAATGCTGGTAACTCCATCATTCATAATCTGAGCAACAGCAAAAACACAGTAGGGCAAATTTTCTTTAGCGGCTTTATTCATAGTTTTGACTAAACTTGTGAAAGCAGCGCGAATCGAAAATCCGCAATTGATAAGCTCTTTAAGCCTTGCAACACACATTGTAGCAGCAATATTAGCTTTGATACCCGACCCAATCCCATCAGCCAAAATGACAATTGTATGAGCAGGAGTTCTTTCGACAACGAACACATCGCCGCAAGGAGAATTAGCTTTTTTTGCTACTTGAAAAGCTTCTATTTCGAAGTGTACGTATCCCATATCCAATTTTTATTTTTAGAGTTGTCGCCAGTTATACTTTTCTTTTCTTCATCTTGAGAAAGTTTCATAAGATTTTCGACTAATTCTTCGCCTTTTGCGCTGGATTCGCCGAGAAGCTTGGCAATATTTTGAGCCATATCAATTTGGTGGTTCAAAAGTTCTTGAGCTTGCTTGATAGTTTTTGCTTTTATTTCATCCAATTCGGTTTGGTCTGAAACATTTTTAGTTATATTGACAAAAATTCCGACATACTGCCTTTCATCTTTTAGCTTATATAATTTTTCGTGGCAAATAATACCATAATTATCGTGGCTTTCAGTGGTTTCAATTATATCTTCTTCAGAAGAAGACAATTTATAGAAAGGTTCTGGATCCATTAGGTAAGAGATAGGTTTGCCAGTTGTGGATTCGCTACACATAAAGAATTTGCGGAAAGCAGGATTCATGTGAATAATTTTGAAATGTTCGTCTAAAATAACAATTCCATTAGGGCTCGATTCGATAATTTGGTCGGATTTCATTTCTGCAAATCTACGCATGTAGGGCATACACATATCGATTTCAGCCATCCCGCTCAATACAGCAATTGCTTTTTCGCGGCAAGTGTCGTAGCCACAAGCGTTGCAGTTGAATTGATCTTGTTCGGAAGCATGTCCTGTTTTTTCTAAAACTCTGATTATTTCATCTTCAGGATAATCTTGAACAAAAGAATTTTGGAATTGATAATATTTTGCTGATAGATCAATATCTATTTTTTCAGGTTCGATTGTGTATAATTGGCGTGAATTGGAATAGTTGATTACATCCATTCGGCGATTAAGAATGTTTTTTTCTGAATTTACACCGGGTCCATTGACACAGCCCATAGAGCAGAAAAGCGGTTCGATTATGTAGTTTTTACTCGAATTTTTAACTAAATCGAGTGCTTGTTTTAATTCATCGAAACCACTTACTGATATAATATCGGTAGCTAAAATATCAGTATCCATAGCAGCAGTTTTTGCTAGCCCTCCGAGAAGGGGATATAAACGAGATTCGCCGGTAGGGAATTCGTTGAACCATGATTCTTCGAAAGCAGCTAAATTTATATCTTCCGATTTAAATAAGTCATTAAGTTCGTCGAAAGTAAGAACAGCTTCGATCAATCCTTCATATTCGGGGCGTTCGGCTTCAGATTTTTTAGCAATACAAGGACCGATAAAAACAATAGCGCAATCATCTCCCATTTTAGCTTTTATTCGTCTTGCATGGGCAATCATTGGGCTGGCAACCGGAGTAATACTATCAATACATTCAATGTCATATTTTTCAATATAATTAATCACAGCCGGGCAGGCAGAAGAAATATAGCTTTTAAAACCGTTTTGATTAACAATTTGAGCGATATATTGAGCTACTTCGCCGGCACCAATAGCAGTTTCCGCAACATATTGAAACCCAAGTTTTCTAAGTGCCGAGGCAATTCGAGTGCGTTCCCAATCAGCATAGACGCCAGCAAAAGAAGGAGCGAGCGATACAGCAACTTTCATATTAGATTGGAGAAGCAATTTGACATGCTCTACATCGTTTCGATAGGTTTTTGCGCCTTGAGGACATTCGCGGATACAAGTGCCACAATCGATACATCTATCCTTTTGAACTGAAGCTTGCCCTTCTTTCATTTTAATAGCTTTAACGGGGCAAGCTCTGATGCACCTATAACAATCTTGGCATCTGGCTTTGTTTGTAAACACTACCTGCGGTTTACCAAAATTTTCTTTCATTCCACACACCTAATATACCTGATATTTAATGAGCTATATTCCCTTTAGCTCTTCCAATGACAGAAATTTACAGATTTTTTTCGAACAAATCAACTAATCGTTCAAAATCATCAATGCTGTAAAATTCAAATTCGATAGTACCGCTACTAGCAGTTTTTGGATAAATTTTTACGTTAGTTCCAAATTTTTGTCTTAGCCTAGTTTCAGTTTCGTCTAAAGTAAGAGCAGATTCGATACCGACTACATCAGCTTTGTCTTTCTTTTTATTAACTTTACCGCCATCGGGGCTAACTTTTACTTTGCCTGTTTCAATATCGCGCACAAGCGCTTCAGTAGCTCTAACAGACAATTCGCTATCAATAATTTCTCTTTGAGCAGAAAGCATTTTAGCATGATCGCCGAGACCTAGTAAGGCTCGAGCGTGTCCCATAGAAATTCTCTTAGAGCGGAGCAATTCCTGAGTAGATTCAGGAAGCCTGAGCAACCTAAGGAAGTTGGTAACGGTGCTTCTGTCTTTGCCGACTCGTTCGGCAACTTGTTCTTGAGTGTAATTACATTCTTCAATCAAGCGGTTGTAGCCGTGGGCAATTTCTATAGGATTTAAATTTTCTCTTTGAACATTTTCGATAAGAGCAATTTCAAGCATTTCTCTATCGCTTTTGACTTCGAGAATATAGGCCGGAATAGTTTTAAGACCTAATTCAGTAGTAGCTCTGAGTCGGCGCTCGCCTGAAATAAGTTCATAGCCGTTGATAGAAGGTCGAACAGTGATAGGCTGAATGACACCATGCTCACGAATAGAATTTTTCAAATCGTCGAGAGCATTTCTATCAAATTCATGACGAGGCTGATAAGGATTTTGCTTGATTTTTTCAATTTCGATCATAGCAAAATTATGAACATCGGGTTTAGCTTCTTCGGTAGGAGCAATTTTAAAACCCTTTTCCTTAGAAAATTGAATTGATGGTATTAATGCACCCAATCCCTTGCCTAATCCGGGTGCGGGTTTTTTGGGTTTATTTGTATTTTCCTGACTCAAATCTATCTCAAAAAATTTGTTTTACAATAATAATTAAGCCAAACCATTGCGTTTAAGAATCTCGCCTGCAAGTTCGAGATAATTTTGGGCACCAGGGCAAAGGGCATCATAAAGAATAACCGGTTTGCCATGGCTTGGAGCTTCAGAAAGCCTAACATTTCGATATATAACAGTATCGAAAACCTTATTTTCGAAGTGGCGCTTAACTTCTTCGACCACCTGATTGGATAGTCTCAATCTGGAATCGAACATAGTGAGCAAAACACCTTCAATATCCAGATCAGGGTTGAGGTGGAATCTGACAATGGAGATTGTATTTAATAATTGACCTAAACCTTCGAGGGCATAATACTCGCACTGAACGGGAATCAGCACTGAATCTGCAGCAGAAAGCGCATTGAGAGTGAGCAATCCGAGCGAAGGTGGGCAATCAATAATAATAAAGTCGTAATTGGGCTTGAGTTTGTCGAGAACAGTTTTAAGAACCAATTCGCGATGCTCAATATTGACCATTTCGATTTCAGCACCAACAAGATTAATATGTGAAGGAATCAGGTGAAGGGTCTGAATTTCAGTTTGATAAATAGCATCGCTAGGATTAAGGTTATTAACCAT
>CAZBNQ010000045.1:0-13007 GCA_964493035.1 uncultured Hyphomicrobiales bacterium
ATTGAAGAAGCATTCAAGAAATTATCTGATGAAATGGCTGAAAAGAATAAAAAGAAAATGGAACAAGAACAACAAAAAATGATGAAAAAAGGCGAAGAATTCAAAGCTCAAGGCGAAAAATTCATGGCTGAAAATGCAAAAAAACCAGGCGTAAAAGTTACTCCTAGCGGTTTGCAATACAGAGTAATCAAAGAAGGTACTGGCAAAAAACCAGCTAAAGACGAAATGGTAAAAGTTCATCTTATTGGTAAATTTACTAATGGCGAAGAATTTGACAACACAAGAAAAAGAGATGCTGTCGATCTTCCAATCGCTCAATTGATCCCAGGATGGCAAGAAGCTTTATTAATGATGCAAGAAGGTTCTGTTTGGGAAGTTGTTGTTCCTCCAGGTTTAGCTTATGGCGAAAAAGGTGCTGGTATGACTATACCACCAAATGCTACTTTAATTTTCGAAATGGAATTAGTTAAAGTTATGGGCAAAGCTCCAAAACCACAAGGCATGCCAGGCAACTAATCAATAAATTTATTGATAAAAAAAAAACCTTCCTTAGTTTATTCTTTGGAAGGTTTTATTTTTAAAGATACTTAAATGGCTGACCTGAATTAACGAAGTCAGCCATTGATTATATGGAGTTAATATTATTCTTCGTAAGCAATTTCGCCATGCATATGCATGTCCAAACCTTCTTCTTCGCCAGCTTTGCCCACAACAACAGGCATAAACATATCAATTACTTTTAAAGCAATCCAAGTAAAGAAGAAGCAATAAGTACCAACAACTACAACTGAAACAAGTTCTTTCATAAAGAAGTCAGCACCGCCATATAACAAACCATTTGCACCACCTGAATTAACAGCAGTAGTAGCAAAAACACCTAATAAGATAGTTCCAAGCATACCACCAACTCCGTGTACGCCCCAAACATCCAAAGCATCATCCCAGCCAAGTTTGTTTTTAAGTGCCACAGCAAAGTAACAAACAATACCTGAAGCTATACCAATAATTACTGCGGAAGTCATAGTTACGTAACCAGCAGCAGGAGTAATAGTAGCCAAACCAGCAACAGCACCAGTCAATAATCCTAAAAACTTTGGTTTCTTTTCGATAAACCAAGCAAGGAACAACCAAGTGATACCTGCAAAAGACGCTGCAACGTCAGTATTTAAGAAAGCCATAGCAGTAACATGATCTACTTTCAACTCGCTACCTGCATTAAATCCATACCATCCAAACCATAATAAACCGGTGCCTAATGCCACCAATGGAATACTATGAGGACCTCTATCGATAATATTACGTTTACCGACAAAGAAAACAGATGCAAGAGCCGCCATACCTGCAGAACAATGAACTACTATACCACCGGCAAAATCAAGAACACCCCATTTTGCCAACAAACCGCCACCCCATACCATATGAGTCAATGGGAAATAGACAAAAATTAGCCAAACAGTAAGAAATACTAAATATGGAGCAAAACGAATACGATTTGTAAAAGCACCTGTAATAAGCGCAGGAGTAATAATTGCAAACATCATTTGATAAGCAATAAATACGAAAGTAGGTATGTTGTTAGTCGGAGAGAAAACATCCATTGGATTGACACCCAATAGGAAAGCTTTATCGAAGTTACCGAAAATTGCGCCTTCTCCGCCACTAAAGCAGAGAGAATAGCCGAAAGCCCACCAAAGGACTGTAGTCCAGCCCATTGAAACAAAGCTTTGAATCATAATTGCTAAAACGTTTTTTCTTCCTACTAAGCCGCCGTAGAAGAAAGCCAGACCTGGGGTCATAAGCATAACAAGGCTGGTAGCAACCAGCATGAAACCGGTAGAGCCAGTATCAAACATTAGAACTCCTAGTTATATTTTTTTTCAAATAAATATTAGCCGTTATCGTAAAATTAAAGTTTTAGTTTTCAATAATCAATCAATTTTATTTTTTTGAATTTTTTTTAATCTGCACTTCACTTTCTAAAACTTATTTTCTCGATTAATATAATCAGACTAAATTATCCAATATTTTTAATCCCCTAAATATCATATTAATAGATATTTACATACAATTTTTAAATTATTTTGCACAGGTTAAACCATTAACTTTTAATTTTTGTCTATATATTATGAAACTTATATTTAAATTACTTCGTTATATTTGAAAACAAAAAATAATGAAAATTGGTTATGGAATATGTGGATTAGAATTGTAATTTTAGTTTTTATATTTGCTCTTGGAGCTCAAAAAGCAAACTCTCAATGGGTTATAATGTCTAAAGAAGCTGATAGTCTTACTCGTCTTGGAGCTGATTACATTTATAATACTGAATTCGACAAAGCTGAACAATGTTTCGTCAAAATTCAAAAGATGTATCCTAATCTCCCGGTTGGGTATTTTCTTGATGCAATGGTCGAATGGTGGCGCATATCTGTTTTTAGAAATACTAATATTTACGATAAAAAGTTTTTATATAAAATCGACAAGGTAATTGCTATATGCGACAAGCAGCTTGAGCAAAATTCGAATGATTTGGGAGCCATTTTTTTTAAAGGCGGAGCTCTTGGCTATAGAGGCAGATACCACGTAAGCAAAGATAGTTGGTTATCGGCAGCTAAAGACGGTGCAAATGCTTATGATTTATTAATTAAGTGCTATGAGATTGCTCCCGGCAATCACGATATAATGCTTGGCACCGGTATTTATAATTATATGGCTGCTGTTGTTCCTGAAAAATATCCAATAGTGAAACCTGTGTTATTATTTTTGCCTTCAGGTGACAAAAAAATTGGCTTACTTCAATTAAAGGCTTCAGCAAACTTTGCTCGTTATGCAGCTATTGAAGCAAAATTCGCACTTTTGCAGATCTACTCCTCCAGTGAATTTGAAAATAATCCTTGGGAAGCTCTTCCGTTAGCAGAGGAATTAGCAAATAAATATCCTAATAATCCAATATTTCAAAGATATTTAGGACGAACTTATGTCAAAGTTGGATTTTATGATAAATTTGAAGAAACATGGCGTAAAGTTCTAATCCAATGTATGGACAAAAGATTTGGCTACGATCATATAACAGCCAGAGAGGCAATGTATTATATAGGAATGGCTCTTACTTTCAAAAGAGATTATGAAAATGCATTGAAATATTTCTATAAATGCGACGAAGGCTCAAGATCTTTAGATAAAGATGGTCCATCTGCTTTTATGGTAATGACCAATTTATGGATTGGTAAAATCTATGATTTGCAGGGCAAAAGAAATTATGCAATCATGCAATATCAGAAACTTTTGAGATGGAAGGAATTTAATAATTCTCATTCTGAAGCTAGAAAGTATATTGCAAGCCCTTATAAAGGATAAAAAAAATGGCTATGAATTATTCGTTCATAGCCATTTGTCTATTTAATCAAATTAACACATCTTTTTATGCAATGGGAATTGAGAAGTAAATCTCTTAATTTCTTCATTTACTTCTTCTTGAACAGATTTTGAATCAATATTCATCAAAACTCTATCAATCAATTCAGCTACATAGCGGAAATCATCTTCGCGCAAACCGCGTGTAGTCAAGGCTGGTGTTCCCAAACGTATACCTGAAGTGATTAATGGTGGCTGATTATCGTTTGGCACAGCATTTTTATTACAAGTAATACCTGCTTCATCAAGAGCTAATTGAGCTTGCTTGCCTGTTAGTCCTTTATTTCTTAGATCAACAAGCATTAAGTGGTTGTCTGTACCGCCACTTACTAAGTTATAACCTTTATCAGTCAAGGCTTGAGCCAAAGCTTTAGCATTTTTCATAACTTGTTGAATATACAAATCAAATTCATCAGTCAAACATTCGCCGAAAGCAACAGCTTTTGCAGCGATAACATGCATTAATGGACCACCTTGAATACCAGGCATAACCCATGAATCAACAATTTCACCCATGCGTTTTACTCTGCCCGATTTTGGAGCAACGATACCAAATGGATTTTCGAAATCTTTTCCTAAAATAATCATACCGCCACGTGGACCGCGTAAAGTCTTGTGAGTTGTACTTGCAACTACATGGCAATGAGGAACAGGATTAGTCAAATAGCCTTTTGCTATCAAACCTGCAGGATGAGCGATATCAGCAAACAAAAATGCACCAACCATATCAGCTATTTCACGGAATTTCTTGAAATCGATATCTCTTGGATATGCGGAAGCACCCACAGTGATTAACTTTGGTTTGTGTTCTTTTGCTAATGATTCTACTCTATCATAATCAATTCTACCGGTTTCAGGATTCAATTCATAAGGTACAAAATTGAAAAATTTACCAGAAAAGTTTACTGGAGATCCATGAGTCAAGTGGCCACCATGAGCCAAACTTAATCCCATCACTGTATCGCCTGGTTTGATAAAGGAGTAATATACAGCCATATTAGCATTTGAACCTGAATGAGGCTGCACATTAGCATACTCTGCACCGAATAATTTCTTTAGTCTGTCGCGTGCAATATCTTCGGCGACGTCAACCCATTCGCAACCACCATAGTAACGATTACCGGGATAACCTTCAGCATATTTATTTGTAAGAACTGAGCCTTGTGCTTCCATGACTGCTTCGGAAGTAAAGTTTTCACTTGCAATCATTTCTAATTTTTCAGACTGACGTGCATATTCGTTTGTAACTGCATTATACACTTCAGGATCAAGATTTTTCAATATGTCGTACATTAGAATAAATCCTTTAATATTCAAAATTAATTTCAAAAATCACATTAATCCAATGTGTAAAATTAAACAAAAGTATTTAAAATAAAAAGGATTCCTAAAGAAAAAAGCCGCATAAGCGGCTTTTTATTAATATTTTATCATTTTATTAATATCTACCAAAGTCATCTTCATCTAATTTAATAATATCTGATGGCTCGTAGTCGTGCGAATCCATACTCCAACTGCTCGAGTCCGATTCGGGCAATGATCGCTCTTGGCGACGGCTACGACCGCTTACTGCACGATGCATGCTTAGTTCGGAGATTGATTCTTCACCTGCATTGCGCAACTTAAACCGCGAAAGTAATTGTCGCAATTGTGATGCCTGACCTGATAGCTCTTCTGATGCTGAGGCACTCTCTTCGGCACTTGCTGTATTGGTTTGGGTTACCTTATCAATTTGTACCAAGCCTTCGTTTATCTGTGATATTGCTTGTGCTTGTTCGTTGCTCATTGTGGCTATCTCGCCTACTATATCTGCACTCTTTATCGATCCTTGGCGGATTTCATCTAAGGCTTCTCCTGTGCGGATTGCTATGATTGAGCCGTTTTCTACTGTGCGAATACTATTTTCTATCATGTCTGATGTTTCTTTGGCTGCTGCTGCACTTCGAGCTGCTAAGTTTCTTACTTCTTCGGCTACCACTGCAAATCCTTTGCCATGACGTCCTGCGCGAGCTGCTTCTACTGCCGCATTCAACGCCAATAAGTTTGTCTGGAATGCTATTTCATCGATTACCTTGATAATCTTTGATATATTCTTACTCGATTCGGTTATTTCGCTCATCGCTTTGTTTAGCTGTTCCATTTCCTTATTGCCTTTTTCGGCTGCTTCTTTGGCTTCGAATGTCAATATATTGGCTTGATTCGCATTCTCTGCATTTGTGCGAGTTTGTGAGCCTATCTCTGACATTGATGAGGTTATTTCTTCCAAGGATGCGGCTTGCTCGGTTGCTCCTTGCGATAGAGCTGTGCTTGCATCTGATACTTGGATTGAGCCACGTGATACTTCGTCTACTGTTATTTGTACTTGCGCTAATAACTCATTCAATGAATCTAATGTCTGATTAATTGAATTTTTCAATATTGCATGATCGCCTTGATATTCGCCTACCATGCTCATTGTCAAGTCACCTGACGACAAGCCCTTCAACACATCTACTGCTTCATTCACGGGTTTCATCACTGCATCTAATGTATGATTGACACCGGATACTATTGATTTGAAATCTCCGCTATGAACTGTTTCATCAGCTCTTACACTCATTTCGCCGCGGATTGCTGATTCGGCTAACATATTTGCGTCACTTGCCAAGCGTTTTATTGCTTTGGTCATTATTTCCAGCGCTTTCATTAATTTATCGCCGTCTGAACGCAATTTTATTTCATTGTTTAGATTGCCTTGTGAGATTTGTTCCGCTATATTTGTTGCATTATTCAATGCAGTGATTAATACGTTTATACTATTCTTTATCTTGTTATAATCGCCTTTGTAGTCTTCATTTATCAATTGTGGAATTTCGCCGACTGATAGGATTTCCAAATATTTCAATGATATATTTAATGGAGCCATCAATGATTCTATTATATTATTAATACCTTGAACCAATTTAGCCCAATCGCCTTGGAATAATTCGGTATGGGCTCTGTCTTCCAATTGACCATTTTGCATGCTTTCAGTTATTCTTCCTATGCCACTTATTATCAAGCTTACATTATCTACTAATTGATTTACACTTACTTTTACTAAGTTGAAATCGCCGCGATATTCTTCTGTGATTTTTTCCGGCAAATCGCCTTTTGCGATTCTATCCATATAAGTAGTTGCTGTATTCAATGGTCCGGCTATATTATCTATTGCATTATTGATTCCTAAAACAATATTGCGAAATTCACCCATATGTTTGTTAGAATCTGCTCGGAACTTCAACTTACCTTCGGCTGCTGAATTTGCTAATTCTTTTGTATCACCTATCAACATATTTATTGCACTAATACATTGATTTAGATTATTTTTAATTTCATTGAAATCGCCATGATATTCTTCTACAATCATTGGTGGCATATCACCTTTGGAGATTCTATCAACGTATTCGGCTGTTACATTCAATGGATTGATTATCGCATCCAATGTTGAGTTTATTCCTGATACTAAATTATGATATTCTCCTTTGAATTTTGATGAATCTGCACGTTTATCCAACTTGCCATTAGTGGCATCATTGGATAATACATTTACATCCTGCACCATGCCATTAATTGTATTCACCATATTCTTTAAGGCATTCAGCAAGACACCGGTTTCATCTTTACGATTTGTATCAGCATCTACTTTGAAATTACCTTCTGATATTTTATTTGCTACGTCTACTGCTTGGTTGATTGGTTTGGTGATTGAACGATTAATAAAATAAGCAATTAAGACAGAAATTACTAATCCACTAAGTAAAAGGACAATAATCAACATTTTTGTTGAAGAAGCTGTCGATTGAGCACTTGCCGCTGTTTCGTCCATCAAACCTTCTTGAAACTTGAGCATTTCATCAATTGCACCAAAGTAATTATTTTGCAAAGGCAATAAATCGCCATACATGATAGCTGTTGCTTCAGCATTTTTATTTTGGGAAGCAAGATCTACTACTTTGGTACGTAAAGGTACATACGCATCACGAGCTTTTATTATATTAGCAAGTAATAATTTACCTTTTTCATTTTTAATCATTGGCTGCAATTTATCCAATACATTTTGAATATTTTTAGCTGCATCCTTGATTAATTGTTTTTCCTTATTAATATTGGCTTCATCTGTATAGAGAATAATATTTCTTGTCGAAATCATAGCCGTATTAATATTGTCCTTTATCTCATTGAGATAAACCGTTTTTACATATTTATCTTTAACTGTATCTCCGATTTTTGCGTCGAGGTCATCTACATTAAAGTAAGAGACCAATCCAACAACCAAAAGAATAATTGAAATACTCGCAAAACCGAGTATCAGTCTTGTTCCAATCTTCATTTTTCCCTCTTATATATTAGTTATATTATTAATTTCCTCTTCGGATAACAATTTTTCTATATTTATTATTATCTTTACTTGTTCGTCAATTTTTCCGATATTCTTTAGGTATTGATTTCTTGTACTGCCGGAACTAGGAGGTTTGGTGAGTGTATCTTCAGGAATTACAACGACTTCAGACACAGTATCTACAACTATACCAAAATAAATCTCTTTAAATGAAACTACAATTATACATGTTCTATTGCCATATTCTAATTCCGGCAATTTGAATCTAAGACGAATATCAATAACAGGAATAACTTTTCCTCTTAAATTGATAACACCTTTCAAAAAATCGGGCATATCAGGTAATTGAGTAATTTTTTGAATACCAATAATTTCAATTACATATTTGACATCTACTGCATAATCTTCTTCCGCAATCTTAAAGGTCAAATATTTATCCTTTAGAGAATCTTCTTCCATTAATTCAATTCCATCCATGTCATCTGCGGTATTATTATAACTCATAGCAACCTAAACCCATTAGTAAAAAAAAACTCAAGCTTTTTATATAACGCTTGAGTTTTTCTTTTGTTTTATTAATTTTTTTATCAATATCTACCAAAGTCATCTTCATCTAATTTAATAATATCTGATGGCTCGTAGTCGTGCGAATCCATACTCCAACTGCTCGAGTCCGATTCGGGCAATGATCGCTCTTGGCGACGGCTACGACCGCTTACTGCACGATGCATGCTTAGTTCGGAGATTGATTCTTCACCTGCATTGCGCAACTTAAACCGCGAAAGTAATTGTCGCAATTGTGATGCCTGACCTGATAGCTCTTCTGATGCTGAGGCACTCTCTTCGGCACTTGCTGTATTGGTTTGGGTTACCTTATCAATTTGTACCAAGCCTTCGTTTATCTGTGATATTGCTTGTGCTTGTTCGTTGCTCATTGTGGCTATCTCGCCTACTATATCTGCACTCTTTATCGATCCTTGGCGGATTTCATCTAAGGCTTCTCCTGTGCGGATTGCTATGATTGAGCCGTTTTCTACTGTGCGAATACTATTTTCTATCATGTCTGATGTTTCTTTGGCTGCTGCTGCACTTCGAGCTGCTAAGTTTCTTACTTCTTCGGCTACCACTGCAAATCCTTTGCCATGACGTCCTGCGCGAGCTGCTTCTACTGCCGCATTCAACGCCAATAAGTTTGTCTGGAATGCTATTTCATCGATTACCTTGATAATCTTTGATATATTCTTACTCGATTCGGTTATTTCGCTCATCGCTTTGTTTAGCTGTTCCATTTCCTTATTGCCTTTTTCGGCTGCTTCTTTGGCTTCGAATGTCAATATATTGGCTTGATTCGCATTCTCTGCATTTGTGCGAGTTTGTGAGCCTATCTCTGACATTGATGAGGTTATTTCTTCCAAGGATGCGGCTTGCTCGGTTGCTCCTTGCGATAGAGCTGTGCTTGCATCTGATACTTGGATTGAGCCACGTGATACTTCGTCTACTGTTATTTGTACTTGCGCTAATAACTCATTCAATGAATCTAATGTCTGATTAATTGAATTTTTCAATATTGCATGATCGCCTTGATATTCGCCTACCATGCTCATTGTCAAGTCACCTGACGACAAGCCCTTCAACACATCTACTGCTTCATTCACGGGTTTCATCACTGCATCTAATGTATGATTGACACCGGATACTATTGATTTGAAATCTCCGCTATGAACTGTTTCATCAGCTCTTACACTCATTTCGCCGCGGATTGCTGATTCGGCTAACATATTTGCGTCACTTGCCAAGCGTTTTATTGCTTTGGTCATTATTTCCAGCGCTTTCATTAATTTATCGCCGTCTGAACGCAATTTTATTTCATTGTTTAGATTGCCTTGTGAGATTTGTTCCGCTATATTTGTTGCATTATTCAATGCAGTGATTAATACGTTTATACTATTCTTTATCTTGTTATAATCGCCTTTGTAGTCTTCATTTATCAATTGTGGAATTTCGCCGACTGATAGGATTTCCAAATATTTCAATGATATATTTAATGGAGCCATCAATGATTCTATTATATTATTAATACCTTGAACCAATTTAGCCCAATCGCCTTGGAATAATTCGGTATGGGCTCTGTCTTCCAATTGACCATTTTGCATGCTTTCAGTTATTCTTCCTATGCCACTTATTATCAAGCTTACATTATCTACTAATTGATTTACACTTACTTTTACTAAGTTGAAATCGCCGCGATATTCTTCTGTGATTTTTTCCGGCAAATCGCCTTTTGCGATTCTATCCATATAAGTAGTTGCTGTATTCAATGGTCCGGCTATATTATCTATTGCATTATTGATTCCTAAAACAATATTGCGAAATTCACCCATATGTTTGTTAGAATCTGCTCGGAACTTCAACTTACCTTCGGCTGCTGAATTTGCTAATTCTTTTGTATCACCTATCAACATATTTATTGCACTAATACATTGATTTAGATTATTTTTAATTTCATTGAAATCGCCATGATATTCTTCTACAATCATTGGTGGCATATCACCTTTGGAGATTCTATCAACGTATTCGGCTGTTACATTCAATGGATTGATTATCGCATCCAATGTTGAGTTTATTCCTGATACTAAATTATGATATTCTCCTTTGAATTTTGATGAATCTGCACGTTTATCCAACTTGCCATTAGTGGCATCATTGGATAATACATTTACATCCTGCACCATGCCATTGATTGTATCCACCATATTCTTTAAGGCATTCAGCAAGACACCAGTTTCATCTTTACGATTTGTATCTGCGTCTACTTTGAAATTACCTTCTGATATTTTATTGGCTACGTCTACTGCTTGGTTGATTGGTTTGGTGATTGAACGCGTCAAATAGTAAGTGATAAGAATAATCAAAACTACAACTATTACTGCAATAATAGTACTATTCATAACCACAGATGAATAAGTTTCATCGGCTTCATGAGCACCTTTTTCAACAAATTCATATTGAGCAAGAATCACATCATTGATTGCATTTGAATATTTTTGCTGAATAGGCTCCAATTCTGTTACAATTGTCTGAGTAGCTTCTGCATCCATATTTTTTAATGCAAATTCTCTTACTTTATTCACAATTGGTCTAAATTCAGCTTGTACCTTCTTGATATTTTGAAGCAGTTCTTTGCCTTTGTCATCAGTAATCAATTTTGATAAAGAATCGAAGCTTTTATCAAAACTTTTTCTTTGTTCAGCTATTTTTTTTACTTCATTATCAATAGCTTGTTTATCATTCAACATAACAAGATTTCTAGTCAAAATCATGTTAGCGTTAAATTGATCGACTAAATTATTTGAAACAATTACTTTTGGTATTTGCTTGTCAGTAATATTATTCATTGTATCGTTAATACTGCCTAATCCAACAAATTCTAAAGTAATTGTGATAGCATAAAAAACTAAAATGGCTAAAAAGCCAAAAATCAATCTGGTTCCAATTTTCATTGAAGTGCTCCCCTATTTATTTTTTAATTGATTCAATTCATTTTCACTAAGAATAGTACTGACATCGATAATAATTTTAACTTGTTCATCGATTTTTCCAATACTCTTAATAAAACGTCTATGTTGTGCTCCGGCATTTGGTGGAGCAGTAAGTGTATCTTCAGGAATATCCACTACTTCAGAAACAGTATCAACAATGATTCCGAAATAAGTATCATCGAATGAAACAACAATAATACAAGTCCTATTGCTATAATCGATTTCTTCGAGTCTAAATCTCAATCGTATATCAATTACAGGTATTACTTTGCCCCTAAGATTAATAACCCCTTTCAGAAAATCTTGCATATCCGGGAGCTGAGTTATTTTCTGAACGCCTATAATTTCAATCACATACTTAACTTCGACTGCATAATCTTCTTCTGCAATCTTGAAAGTTAAATATTTATCCTTTAATGAATCTTCTTCGATGATATCAATATCATCCATCAAATGGTTAAAATCATTATTCATACAAATTCGATTTATATTAATTAATAATCCTCAAAATTCCCTTATAGCGTTACTAATCGGCATTTTCTGCCAAATATTTAGCTTTGAAGCTAATATTTCGAAACTTCTTTTCCACAATTAAAACAAATAAAATAAAATTATAAGGACAATCCTAAAATTTTCTTATTGTTGCTTTTTCAAAAAATAATCAAATATTAATTTTGCATTTTTTTTACCGCAAACATTTGATAATTCTTCAATTGATTTTGATTGAATTTGCTTGACTGAACCAAATTCAATCAACAATTTTTGGGCAGTTTTTTCCCCAATTCCAGATATTTCAGTCAATTCTGTTTTTAGAGTTCTTTTATCTCTTCGTTCTCTATGGAAAGTAATCGCAAATCTATGTGCTTCGTCTCTTACTTGCTGAATCAATTTAAGCCCTGATGATGTTTTGGGTATCAATACTGATTCAGAATTATTTGGAAAAAATACTTCTTCGAGACGTTTAGCTAATCCAATAACAACAAATTTATCTAACAAATCTAATTCTTTAAGCACAGAACAAGCTGAAGACAATTGTCCTTTGCCGCCATCAATGATCACCAAATCAGGCATTTGTTGCTTTTCTTCAATCAACCTTTTATATCTACGATGTATTGTTTCTCGCATAGCTGCAAAATCATCATTGCCATCAACAGTTTTAACAATAAATTTGCGGTAGTCAGACTTTTTAGGTTTGCCATCCTGAAATACAACCATAGACGAAACTAAATCAGTCCCTTGAATATGAGAATTATCAAAACACTCAATTCTTAAAGGAGCCTTCTTAAGATTTAAGTCTCTCTGCAAAGCCAAAACTGAATGAGGCTGAGACTGCTCGCGTTTTGCTAAAGCAAGTAAGTGCTCTCGCAAAATAAACTCTGCATTAGTATTAGCCATTTCTACAATTTTTTTCTTATCGCCTAATTTTGGTATTTGAATGCTAATTGGCTTTCCACGAAGTTTTCCAAGCCAATCACTAATATATTCCAGCTCTTCGGGTTCATGAGCTAAAAATATTTCTTTAGGAATAAAATCAGATTCAAGATACCATTTTTCTAAAGTGCGCTGAATCAAATCATTGTCGTTTTCTAATTCAGCATTATTGATAATATAGTGGCGTTTTCCGATCAATTTCCCATCTCGAATTTTCAAAACAAGTGTGCAAGCTGTTTTATCAATTTTGGCTAAACCGAATA
>CAZBNQ010000046.1:0-12899 GCA_964493035.1 uncultured Hyphomicrobiales bacterium
ACTAGCTGAAACACCTACCGCCGATGCTGGTTATACAATCTCCGGAAAAACTTGCGGTAAAATTACTATTTATGATGAATATGGAAACCGTTTATATAATGGAAACTCAAAAACCAAATTGAAGTTTACTGAACCCAAAATGTACAAATTTGGTATTTTAGTTGATGGTTTTACAAATAATTCAAAAGATAATAGCGGTAATTACATCCCAGAATACATTGATTTTAAATGGATAACTATAAATTACAGCCAATATCACGTTAAAATAATCCCAGAAAATATGAAAGGATATCCAAACCAAGAATTCACATGGAATTTGGATGTTAGTAGTTTACCTAAAGATTTAAAGTATTACATTAAATGGAATTTTAATGAAGGAAAAGGAGAAATACGAAAAGATAATCTCAATTACATAAACTATACTTATCAATCCAGCGGTAAGTATAAAATTTTAGCTGTTCTTTTTGACGCGAATACTAACAAACCTTTGGCTAAGGATAGTGCTATTGCCGAAATAGGCGGAACATCTAACTTTAGTCCGAGTTCTGGTCCTCCCGGGCAAACTGCGATTATTAAAGGTACAGGATTCAAAGACAGCAAATATTCTCAAATTGATGCAACACTCCACTTTGATGCCGATCCAACAAATCATTCTTACATTGCTCTTACAACAAAAGTAATTGACGACAATACAATTGAAACATATATTAATGATCATAGTACCAATAAAATCGGAAAAGTTTATATCAAACTTAGAAAAAACAATCAAAAAACTTCTAAATATGAATGGGAAGGTCCCTGGGAATTTGTTATTGGAAAAATAAAAATAGATGCAATTAAACCAGATACTATGAGAACAAATTCAATTGTTACTATAACTGGTAGCGGTTTTGGCCAGTATTTTCCAAATGATAATGTTCAATTGAGTCTCACATTTGCAAATAAGATTATTTCATGGACTGATACAAAAATTGAGTTCGAAGCTCCTGTTATGAGTTATAATGGCAATCATTATTTATATATTGCAAAAAGCTGTAAGGATGATAATTTATGTTTACGTCATGAAATTGGGCAAAAGTATTGGGAACCTGATACTTCTGATATTATAAATCTTATGCAAACTGCTTATAAAGAATCCTTTGGCAAGGTGGCTGCAGAAATGATTTGCAATTTTAAATATTATAACGATAAAGGTGAACTTACTAGCCAAAAAGAAGGAGCACATAAACTTAATGAATCACTTGATAACACATCTGCACAAAATATCTTTAAAATCAGTGGTAGAAATTTTGAAGGTACTATTTATAAAAATCCTTATGGAAAGGTTACTTATAATGGTACTATTTCCGCAGATGGGAAAAAAGTAGAGCAAGTAACAATTATTCGATACAATGAAAACAACAAGATTATTCACAAAATTGTATTCAATAATCTACCATTTAAATCTTTGTATAAGTCAGCTCCAAGAGTAGCTTGGATATATGAAGCTGATAAAAATGCCACATCATACATAAGCGATTTTTATTATGCTACTTATATGACAAATGGTAAATTACAAACCGAAGCAACTATGAAATCTTGCAGTAAACTCACATTTGATTTCCAATTTGAATATAAATAAACTATAAACTAACTTTATTATTATTACAAGTACTATCAGCATTAGGTTTATGAAATCTAATGCTGATGTATTATTAAGATATATTATTATATAAATCAGAAATCTTAAAAGATTAATAAATATTGTTTATTAATCAATTTACTAATATAATGTTTAATATTTTTTCAACTTCAATACCATAATTAATTTAATATATCCTGAACAATACTTCTGGGACACCCAAACTTAAAAACCATAAACACAGTAATCATGCTGGTTTCCAAGCTTTTTTTTTCTGTTTTTTCAAAAAGTGCGGAAGTCAGGATTAGTTATTTCAATTTAGAATTTGCTGGAAATACAAAATGCTTCTCATTCAATTTTTGGAATTACGGATATACAATTTTACTCAAATCCTCACATTCTTTTGCAATAGGCAATCATGAGTGAATAATTTCTTACGTACAATGATGGTGTAACCGAGTTTTATGATAGCCGTGAGGTAAGGGGAGAATTTGATCAATAGGTCTCTTGGTAGCAAAAGCCCTATATTAAATCAGCTATGGTACTCGTATCATTTGGGTGAAATTACTACTCAATTTCAAATACTTTTAATTGGGAAAGAAAACCATTCGTCAATGAAATCATTCTCAAAGTATCTGCAATAGATACCTTGAGAATCCGAAATTCCATTTTCCTACCTTTGATTGTAATAATCCATGCATCTACAACGAAATAGCGATAGCTTTGCATTTTGGTTGTTATCCCTCACTCTCTTTCGGCAAAGCTCATTTGGCTTTAAAGGAAGAAGGGACATTCCTCTGTTACTTGGGAGAAACAACGCGGAAGCCTGCGTCGTAGTTAGGGACGCCTGGGATGCAGTGGTAGCGATTTGCACTCCGGCAGATGCTCGCAAAGTCGTTCCAGCTACCGCCACGGCGCACACGATCAGAGCCCGTAACAGGTCCATTAGGATCAGTAACAGTTGCACTTGTGTAACTGCTAAACCAATCCCAGCACCATTCCAATACATTGCCGCTCATATCATATAAGCCGAATGCATTCGGCTGCTTCTGACCAACAGGTTGGGTTTTACTACTGCTATTGCCACTGTACCAAGCAATATTGTCAAGATTCGGATCTATATAATCATTTGTTAAACTTCCATTGTAATAATCTGTTGTTGTCCCTGCTTTTGCCGCATATTCCCATTCAGCTTCTGTCGGCAGGCGATAACCATTTGCATC
Organism: uncultured Hyphomicrobiales bacterium; assembly: GCA_964493035.1. Classification (GTDB taxonomy): domain Bacteria; phylum Bacteroidota; class Ignavibacteria; order Kapaibacteriales; family UBA2268; genus JAUQWR01. Next base: position 2,845 of record CAZBNQ010000046.1, read on the forward strand.
AAAGTTGCAGGTTACAATTATTCCATTGATTGTATAGCAAGGAGTCAAGCCCTCGAGCTGGCTAAGTGTATTGCAAAAGGCAACTGCATCATACCAACTTACATGTTCTACAGGAAGATTCTCACCCTTGAAATAACTCGGATTTGTTCCCATTACTGCTTGGTATTGCTTCTGAGTTACTTCATACTTGCTCATATAAAATGCTTTGCTGATTGTTACTGTATGAACAGGTTTTTCATCATCAAGGACACGATAATATCCACCTGTATCGCCCATTAGGAATGTGCCGGCAGGGATAAGTACCATATCGCAAGTCTTAGCTGTACTTATGTTGATTGTTATATCAATTTCATTGCTATTTTTCTCGCCAACTTTTACAAACAGTTTGCCGGTTTTTGCACCCTCAGGTACTTTTACTTTTATTTCAGTGTCGCTCCAGCTTGTATAATCTGTTGCAATGATTCCCATCTTATTTTCAGACGGGAAATTAACATAATTACTTTCTCGCTCATCACCAAAATTATTGCCTGTAATAATTAATAATTCTCCCACTTCAATAGGATTAGGAGATATGGAAGTTAAGTTCGTGGCGGGCTTTTCAATAGTTATATCAATTTCATTGCTATTTTTCTCGTCAACTCTTACAAACAGTTTGCCGGTTTTTGCTCCATCAGGTACTTTTACTTTTATTTCGGTATCTGTCCTAGTAATATATTCCATAGCTGGCAAACTATTGAAATATACAACACCCGACTCAGTAAAATCAACTCCATTCAGTGTAATAACATCTCCGATCACTGCTTTGTTGGGAACGATATTGGTTATTTTTGGTTCTTTCGGGATAATAGTAAACTCTGTTATGTTACAGTGAAATCCGCCAACATTAACGATGAGTTTAACCTCACCGACACTTAATCCATTGGGTACTTTCACCTTGATTTCTTCATCACTCCATTGGATGTAGTCAGTTGCCTGTATAGCATCTATAGGTAACATGGAATTACCAAATTTAAATCTAACATAACTTCCACCTTTGGTATCACCAAAACCTTTACCTTTAATTGAGATAGTTTCACCCACTTTTGCCTCACTTGGTGTCACTGAAGATATTAAATCTGCTGATTGAGCTAATAATTTTCTATATTCAATTACATAAGGCAGTTCATAATCTAGATTTTTCCACCATTCAGATTTTACGCCCGCGTTTGCTTCTATTCCAGCCCACAACATCCAAAGTGGTTTTTTCAATAAATCTACTTCTAATTCACTAAATCCAAATACATTTACATACGTATTTAAAGCATCTTGCTCACCGTATAAACTTGTATTAAGCTGTGGGCCTAAAAACATTTTAACACTTCCTCCAACGCTAAGGTCAAATGGAGAAAACTTATAACTTGATTTTTGTTCTGATATTTTTTTCCAAACACCTGAATTATACTCTATACCAGCAAGAACAGAATTTTTCAAATTAATGCCAGAACTTACTTCTGCACCAATCTTTACTGATAGTCCAACCTGTAAATCAATATTTGATGTTATTGTTACAGGAATACAAATTGGACAAATACCAACATTAACGACTACAGATGGCAATTTAATAGGCCCTATTCCCAAAAGTTTATTCAATGATTTTTGGATTGTCTTTTCTTTTTCAAGGTTTGAATGGGCAGTCAAATCAAGTGAGGTTTCTAAACTAAGTTGAACTAATAATTGTTTTACTTTCCAATGCTCAACTACTAGATTAAAACCTAGTTTAGGTGTAAATATTATTTTCCCATCAAATTTTATGTTTTTGCTTATATTATTCTCATCATAGAAGATAATATCTTTAAAACCTATGGTAAAGCCCTCATCAGCAAGGATTTTGACAATTTGATCTTTTATTTTTTTCTTTAATGTGTCTTGCGGAGAAAATTCTATGTTAAAAGATATTATTCCATTTTCAATCACATCTGTTAATTTTATATCTTCTGTATTTATTGAAATACTGTCGCCAACAATAGTAGTAGAAATTACTCTTCTTAGAAAACCATTGGGCGCATTTTGCGATGGTTCGCCAGTTAAAACATCTCCGACACTTAAGTTGTGTGCTGTTTCTGAATTTGCACCAAAAATCAATTTTGTGCTATCAGAAGATATTAAGTCAATAGATTTAATAGAATCTAATATTGTAACATCATTTCTGACTTTTAAATCTAAATAATTGAAAATAATGCTGTCTAAATTGTTGATGGCATATATTTTAGGTGTTCCAAAAATATATACTATCAGGCAATCTGCATTTAACGAGTCCTTGCCAAATTCAATTTTGTCAATTGAAGCAGCCGGATAAACATCGTCTTTTGTTTTATCATAATATAGTTTAATTAGCAAATTACTTGATATATTTTTCAAACTCATTTCTTCAATATCTTTGATATTGTATGTTTTTGAATTCCCATCATGAAGGTAAAACTTCATAAGTGGTTCTTGGGCGAAAATGCTTGATGTAGCAAGAAAAATAATCATACAGTTAAATAATTGTTTCATAATCACAGCTCCTTATTGCACAATAATCATTTTCTTGGAATAAACTTTTTGCCCAGTGCGTATTTCAAAGAAATATGTGCCACTTTGGAGCATAGCGCCTTGATTGCTTTTTGCGTTCCAAACCACTTTGTTTTTGCCTTGCGTGCAGTTGGAGCAATTCAAATCTCGCACTATTTTCCCCCTGCTATCATAAATTGCAATATCCACATCCATAGCGGCATCTAGTTCAAACTCTATGGTTGTTGAATTAGTGAATGGATTTGGATAATTGCTTACTTCTTTCGCTAAAACATCTTTTACAGATGTTTGGGTCTCAAACTTTACAGAGCTGATGTCAACAATTGGGATTTCGTCAATCAAGCCTGATTTAAGCTTAACGACAAGCGTATCGCTTGCTGCAAAAACATTAGAGCAGGCGAAGATAAAGGCAATCGTAATTAGGTTATTTCTCTTCATATATATAACCTTTATTAATTTATATTTAGTAATTCTTCAATCAGATTTAAATCTTCTTTAAATATAATATAATATAATTTGATACGATATAATCCAAACATTATTTTTAAATTCGTTCAAATTTTCTTTATATTGATTATGACTTATTGCAATATCAATTTTGTTTTTTGTATTGGTGGTCACATTTTGATATTTTCAGTTTGATGATTGGTTGAATAAAGATTAACCACATTAAAAAGAACTAAAAACAATAGTATGAAATATTTTATATCATACATTTCAGAATCTCCTTTTATCATCTTCTTTGTGCAGTTTGAAAAGGTACTCTAATATCTCTTCCCAAATTAATTATAAGTTTTATAGAGTTCGCCATTTGTTATGAGTTAAACATCCAAACAGTTTCAATAATTCGCTACCAAAAGACTACATTCCAACTTCATTGAGAACTAGTCTATTCTACTTTGATAAATTCTGGATACTCACTCTAACTATTCTCTAAACCGATTTATTACATCAATTTATAGCAAAATATATTTTTTTAATATACGAACAAATGTTTTTGATTATTGGGTAGTGTTCAAAGTTGAATACACAATTGTGTCTTGAAATTAATCTATGACATCATATTAAATTCGTAAAACACAAAATTGTCTATATATACCCACAATTCAAATGATGCTGCTAATGGACCTGAATACCAACTCTCCCAACGTACTACAACTTTTTCAATATATTTATTTGTCTTATTGTTATATATTAAATAATCACCTGATTCAAATAATTCTTTATCCAAAATTTTGAATTTATCAGAAGAAAACCAACCTAATTCAAATTTTGAATCTTTTATTTTTTGATTATTTGATTTATTTTTAAGAAGATAAGAAATGTAATTACAACAATCTGCTAAGTCTCTTTCATCACCAATATAAGTATGTCTTAGAATTTCTCTAAGAGGTATTAATAATTCAAATTCTTCATTTGAATAAACTGAAATTAAGGTTTCATCTTTATATGAATCAATTTTAAGTAATTTTACTTCCTCATTAAAAGTTGTAGTTTTGGCATTATCCACAAATGCACATGCACTTAAAAACGAGCTAAGTACTAAAAACAACATAATAAATCTCATAAGATTCCCTATATATTTTAAAAGATCCCAATACGAATGTTAATTTCAATTGATGTATTATCATATCAATCCACTGTAAGTCGCACGAATTCTCTGTTTTTTACGATTTGTCCCTTTTAGTCCCATTTCAATTCTTCTATATTCTTTAATACTTTATTTTTCTATCACTTAACGTGAGTTTCACAAAATTTCCATTCAAATATTCTCGAGGTTTTCTTGTAATGTAGTAAACGACTTGATTAATTACAATCACTTCGTTTATTATATTCTTATTTTTATTTGAACAAATATTTCCATTTAAATGTCAGGAGGTCATTATGTTTATTTGTTTAATAAACATCCATTTTTTATTGACTTTTTTCATAAAATTAAGGTCAATCGATGCACACAGTAGCCCGCAATAATAACTACTTATGAAAACAATATGAGTGGAATCATTGCTAAAACCTGGTAATGACAAATTATAGGACCAGTTATTATAATCAAAATCCTTGATTGCTTTAGGAATTACCTTATAATCCGAAATCGAAACTAATTGTCTGAAATTAATTGGAACTGATTTCTTATTTTTATCATCTATTATTTTTTTTAGATTCATATGTGCTTCATAAAATAAAGAGTCAGAGTAACTATTTAATTCCCCACAACAGTATGAATCTTTTGGTAAAAATAATTCATCATTTAAGTGTATTTGACTTCTCTGATGATATGGTTCAGTACTCATTATAAATGAATATAAATATTCATTTAGCAACTGAGATTCTGGATTTTCAGGTCGATTATAGAATTTTTCGAAACTGGAGCAAGAATAAAACACAATAGAAATTGTGAAAAGTAGAGAAAAATAAATGCAAGATTTGACATATGAATTTTTCATAATCAGCCTTTAAACAAATTTATAATAACATTTAATCCACTCGAATATTCCGAGAAGTGCTTGTATGTCATAAACAATGCGATTGATACCTCGAACCTCGTTTAACATTAGATTGCTCTTTCTGTCTCTTTTCAAAGTTCCGAACGTCGCATGAATACTATGTATTTAACGATTTGTTCCCGATTTGACCCTTTTCAATTTTACAACATTAATTAATATTTTATTTATCAATCACTTAACGTGTGTTACTTAACTATTCCCACTCTATCGTCCCTGGTGGCTTGCTTGTGATATCATACACTACTCGGTTTATTCCTCTCACCTCGTTTATTATTCGGCTCGATATTCTGCCTAATACTTCGGGTGGAAATGCAAACCAATCGGCTGTCATTCCATCTGTGGATGTTACGGCTCTTATTGCACATACATTTTCGTATGTCCTTTCGTCGCCCATCACTCCTACACTCGATACTGGTAATAATACTGCAAATGCCTGCCATATATCGTCGTATAATCCTGCATTCCTGATCTCTTCTATATATATTGCATCTGCTTTCTGGAGTACTTCGATTTTATCCTTTGTGATTTCACCCAATATCCTAATCCCTAAGCCTGGTCCGGGGAATGGATGACGATTGACAAACCAATCCGGTACGCCCAGCTCTCTTCCTACTGCTCTAACTTCGTCCTTAAATAATTCTCTGAATGGCTCCAAAACCTTCATATTCATTTGTTCTGGCAATCCACCCACATTGTGATGCGATTTGATAACTACTGATGGTCCTTTGACCGATACTGATTCGATTACATCAGGATATAATGTGCCTTGTGCAAGCCAGCGGGCATTGTTGAATCTTTTTGCCGCTACTTCAAACAAATCAATAAATGATTTTCCAATAATCTTACGCTTTTGCTCCGGATCGCTTACACCATTAAGTCTTCCCAAAAAGGTCTCTTCCCCTTCTATCAATTCCATCGACATTTCAAAATGCTGGGCAAATAAATCCATGAGCTTTTTGCTTTCGTTAAGTCTCATCAGACCGGTGTCTATATGAATACAATGAAGCTTATCACCAATAGCTTTGTGAAGCAAAACTGCTAACACAGTTGAATCTACACCACCTGACAAAGCACAAATAACTTCGTCGTTGCCTACTTGCTTGCGAATCTTTTCGATAGCACTTTCGATAAACGAATGCGCATTCCAATTGCCTGTGCAATTGCATATCACTCTTACAAAGTTTTCTAATATTTTCTTACCTTCGCTCGAATGATGAACTTCCGGATGGAACTGCACGCCCCAAATTTGTTTTTCTGGACAACTAATAGCGCATATTGGAGCATTATCTGTATGAGCAATTACTTTAAATCCATCTGGCATTTTTGTAAGCGAATCGCCATGACTCATCCAAACGACAGAGTCAGAGCTAATATCTTTAAATAAAATTTCGTCTTTTTCTGCAATTAAGTGCGCGCGTCCATATTCCCTTTTTGCTGCTTTATCGACAGCTCCACCAAGCTTGTAAGCCATCAATTGCAACCCATAGCATATTCCAAGCACTGGAATACCTTGTGCAAATACATCAAAGGATGGATGAGGAGCTCCATCGGCATATACACTCGAAGGACCTCCGGAAAGAATTAATCCCTTAGGATTAAGTGATTTAAATTCTGCTTCACTTATCGAAAATGGATAGATTTCGGCATATACGCCTAGTTCCCTTACTTTTCGTGCAATTATTTGGGTGTATTGCGACCCAAAATCTAATATGATTATCTTCTCATTTGCCATAGAATTTTTTCTTAAATTTGTTATGAAATTTTATGCAAGATAATGAATTACATAACAATTTTCAAATCTATGGTTTATTCACTTAAATTCCTTTTTCTTAAGTCATGCCATATATGAGTCCGAATAAATGTTTCATCAAGATATTCATCCATTTTTTCGAGCATATATACAGGCATTGCCAAACTCATTAACTCCTTTGGCAGACGTGAACGAGCTGCCGGATCGTGATGCCCCCATGTTATTTTCTGCAACCCGGATCTCGCATCTTTAAGCGGTTGAGTAACACACGCTACACATGAAGACATAAATCCAGTGCTGATAATATTATTTTGCATAGGATTTTCGTAGTGAGCTAAAAATACCATTGCTGATATCTGATCAGGCTTTAGAAGCATTACAATTATTTCTGGTTTTACATCATCAGGATATTCATTCATTGGCATAAAGACGCCGGTACGAGTCTCCAAATGAGTAGATCTCATTGAATCAACCCATTCTTTTGCCAATTCAGGAGTTTTAATAAAGCGTTCAGGTTCGCGACCTATCAACTCGCAGGGTCCATGCGAAAGAAATAAATCAATTCCATCAAAAATCTTGTCGCGATAGCCTAGATAGTAGCCAGAGCAATTCCAACCCGCAGATTCCTTATCTATTGCTACAGTCTGCCCTTTTGCAGATGCATAAATCATAGAAATAAGACATCCACCATTATTCTTTTTGAATCCGATTGCTTTTTCTGGTTTGGAATCTTGATAATGATGACCAACAATATGGTAATCCATACCGAGAGCTGATTCAAATCTTGTAGCTATTTCGGCAATAGATCTCATTTTAATCTCCAATTAAATTCATAATTAATTAAACAAGCGCATAGGAGCCAAAAATGCTCCTATGCTATAAACTACTATAATGACTTACGAATCAATTCAAAACCTTGATTGATCTCGTCACGAGTAATATTTAAGTGCGGACGGAATCTTATTGATCTATCGCCGCATGTAAGCAAGAACAAGCCATTATCGAAACTTCTGTTCATAAATGTTGTTCTTTCTTCAGGATTAATGAAGTCAAAAGCACAAATCAAACCTCTTCCGCGAGGATTATTCAATCTGCTTCCAAATTCATTACAAAGCTCAACTACTTTCTCCAATAAGTAATCGCCTTGTATTTTAGCATTTTGTACTAAATTTTCTTCTTGAATTATTTCTAAATATTTAGTAGATCTGACCATATCCACCAAATTACCGCCCCAAGTAGAATTAATGCGGCTCGATACTTTAAATACATTATCTGGTACTTCATCTAATTTTGGACCAGCCAAAATACCACACACTTGCATTTTTTTGCCAAAAGATAATATATCAGGATTTACACCTAATTGCTGGTGCACCCACCAAGTACCTGAAAGTCCTAACCCGGTTTGTACTTCGTCAAAAATCAACAAAGCTTCATTTTCATCGGCAAGCATGCGTAACTGCTTTAGGAATTCTGTGCGGAAGTGATTATCTCCACCTTCAGCTTGAATTGGTTCAATAATAATCGCAGCAATATCATCTTTATAGAGATTAAATGCATTTTTGATTTCTTCGATTGCTATATTTTCGAGTTTGATTGTTTCTTCCAAGCTTTCTTCAGTGATTGGGAACCTTAATTTAGGATTAGTAATTCTTGGCCAATCAAACTTTGGAAAATACTTAATCTTGTTAGGATCAGTATTAGTCAAAGACATAGTATAACCGGAACGCCCATGAAAAGCTTGACGAAAATGAATAATTTTCGTACCTTTTTCTTCAGTATATCCTTTTGCAAAGTTTTTTCTAACTTTCCAATCGAAAGCAGCTTTCAAAGCATTTTCGACAGCTAATGCACCACCTTCAATATAAAAAGAGTATTTAAAATGTTCAGGAACAGCTGTTTTATGAAATGTTTTAACGAATGTAGCCATCAAATCAGTATAAACATCAGAGTTTGAAGGTTTATTCAAAGCAGCTTTACCAATCAAATTAATAAAATCTTGATCGAGCATTTTTGGATGATTAAATCCAATAGGCATAGAACCAAAGCATGAAAAGAAATCAAGATATTCTTTGCCGCTGCGTGCTTCCACTAGTTTCGAACCATGACTTCTATCCAGATCAAGTACTAAATCGTATCCATCAGCAAGCATATAAGATGACAACTCATTAAAAACATTCTCAGGTGCAACATAATATGTAGAACTAATGTTCATAATTACTCCCAAATAAAAACAAATAAATAAAATATGTTTATAACAAATAAAAATCAATTAATAAGCTCAAGAAAGAGCTAAGGAATAAAAGCAAGAAATATGAGGATTATATGGAGTCGGGAAAAGCACCAGACATTTTCATAGTTAATAATAAAGCAGACTTAACAGCTAAACACGAAAGAAAAGAACCTCCGCGGATAGTACCACTCGAAGTCATTAGGTTCGATGCCGTTAATGTCACTTTTCTCATACCACAATATACAAAAAAACTTTAATTAAAAAAATATACTATTAATTTGTAACATTTTACACTACAAATACATAAAAAAATTCAATTTTTTGCCAATTTTGAAAACTTTTGTTTTCAAAATATCAATTTTGTATTTAAGTTTGAAGAAATGGGTTAATTGAAATAAATACTTGATAAGATTTTTATCACATTTTTATTGACAAAAACTTAAACTTTTTTTAATAAATGAACATTTTCATTTACTAAAACAAATAAAATAGAAAAAGGTTACTTAAATAAAAATTGGGTTAATATTTTTAGGAGATTAAAACTAATGGTTAAAGCACAGTTTTCCAATAAAGCCAAGAAATATAAAGTTGGGCCACAGCACATGATGGTCTTTGGTGCTATGGCAGTTGCTTTCTTCCTTTTGTTCCAATATTTTGTAATTCCTGTTGGAATTTCATCATTCGTTGTTAGCTTGTTTAAGCCAAGCGGTGAACAATTGGAAAAAGTAGGGTTCGTACAATTCAGTGGTCTTGTTTGGGGATCAACATCGAAAGAAAAAGAAGGCGCAGTTAGAGGCACAGAAATTTCTAAAGAAAATATCAATAGAGAATTTATATTCGACTTTACATTTAAGGCACGCAACGAAAGAGAACACGGTTATGTTAAAGCTGCAAATGAATTTTACGCTCGTTCACCAATCCTCGGCGAGTCTGCCATTATTCTTGAGCCATGGGTATCATTCTGGCTTTTAGCTTTAGTTTTTGCCCTTTTGATATCAACAAGCCTATGCGATATGCATTG
>CAZBNQ010000047.1:0-12464 GCA_964493035.1 uncultured Hyphomicrobiales bacterium
TTTACTTAATGTTTTTATAATTTGAAAACGTCTTATTACTCTCGAGTGTCGACCGGCTTTAGTCGGGCGGGGTGGATATTCTTCCTTTTTGGGTATTTCAAGAATCCACCCCGTCAAGCTGCGCTTGACACCCCTCAATGAGGGGAATTGGCTCCTGCTCTATTTCTTCATGCTTTAGCATCTATAATTATTTTCTTTTTAAGAGTCTTTTAAATTTTCCAATTCCTAAGAAATCTAAAGATTCAAAATTAACCTTTAGCGTTAATAATACACCAAGAATTGCAATTATTATGTTTCCGAGCCACATGCTAATTACCGGGTCCATTATTCCTCTATCTGCCAGCTTTTCGCCACCAATAAGTGTTGCCCAATAAAATATATAAAAACCAAGACTAATTATCGCACTAAAACCGAAATTGCCTCCCTTTGTTATTATCCCTAATGGGCAACCCACTAATACAAACAATAGACATGCAAATGGGATGGCATATTTCTTCTGAATTTCTACTGTATATTGCCTTGCTCTGCCATTGTATTCTCGTATTTGAATTGCTTCAGATTGCACTTGCGAAGATAATACATTTAGCCTGTGTATTGCCTTGTTTAAAGCGTTTTGTCTATTTGGCTCTTGCTTAAAGTCTGGAATTGGAACATCCGGCGAGATAGATCCCGCACTAAAGTTATTCTTTCCCATCAAATAATTATAATGAACCAAGATAGAGCTATCAGCATTCCTTTCAATATTCCAAGCTTGCGACTTTGCCTCATCTACAATCAATTGCATATCCTTTATTTGCATTTCTCTATCAGAGCGAGAAGCCATATTTGAATTTGATCTTTCAAAAGCAAATCCATCTGCATTAAGCGCAATTTCATAAAAATCGAAGTTAATTATTTTATAGTTATTAACTTTATTCTGAAGCATTTGATGAATTTCACCTTTACGCAATTTTAATATCAACTTTGAGTAATCAGGAGAAAAAGCAAGTGTACCCGTATCTGCCGACACAATATTACGTGTCATTGGTTTTGATTGGTCATAAATCGTTACACCAAACAGCATACCTGTAAGCGAATCTACTTTACGAGAAAAAATTGTATATCCTTCAATTTCCGAAGCAAACTTTCCTGCTTCGATAGCAAAGGTTGGTTTTTTTCTTTGAATATCGGTCCTAAGTAGATTCACCTGATGATTAGTTTCTGGAAGTATTACATCATTAAAGTAAAACAAACCCACACTAAGCAAAGCACCCACAATCACTACTGGCAGCATCATCCTAAGCAGACTTCCACCACTTGCTTTAATAATTGTAACCTCGTGGGCAGCCGATAGAGATCCAAATGCCATGAGAGTAGAAAATAATGTAGCCATAGGAACAGCTAAAACGACCATCCATGACATGTTGTATACAATAAACTGAAAAATCACCCACTCGCTAAGACCTTTGCCAACCAGCTTGTCTAAAGTCTTCATCAAAAATTGCATCAAATATAAGAATATTACAATTGATGCTCCGAAAATAAAAGGTCCCACATGGGCACGCAATATATATCTATCAACTAATCTCATTAATATATAATCTTAGTTCAACATTATTAGTCCAATTTAATTGATTTTTCGCATTGAAAAAAATGAAAAAAGAGTGCTAATCTATAGAATTAATACAAAAACCTTAAAATTAATCAATCAAACAAAATTTTTGCAATAAATATTTTCCCCATGCCAAAAAATATTCAATATTTAGGCATGCATAATAATTTTATTAGAATAGCAAAAATTTTTACTATCTATCGCATAATAAATGAATTATAAATTCGTCTTTAAAAAACTTAACAAGAAATTCAATTTTTTTGAATAAATATTTAAAAATTTTTTCGTAATTTTGCGTTCACTTTTTTGCAAAAGTTGAATATTTTATAAATAATAGATTGGATAGACAAAAATGGCAGACATCTCTAAATTAAGAAATATAGGCATAGCAGCCCATATTGACTCCGGAAAGACGACACTCAGCGAAAGAGTATTGTTTTATACCGGTAAAATTCATCAAATTATTGAAGTACGTAGCAAGACCGGAGCCGGTCCAACAATGGATTCGATGGATTTGGAAAGAGAAAAAGGCATTACTATCCAGTCCGCAGCTACTTACGCACAATGGAAAGATATCAATATCAACTTGATTGATACTCCCGGCCACATCGATTTCACTGTTGAAGTTGAAAGAGCTTTGAGAGTGCTTGATGGTGCTGTATTAGTGCTTTGCGGTGTTGCCGGCGTTCAAAGCCAGTCCATCACTGTAGACCGCCAAATGCGCCGTTATGCAGTTCCTAGAATTGCTTTTATAAACAAAGTTGATCGCGCTGGCGCAAATCCCGATAGAGTTATGGCTCAATTAGAAGAAAAATTGAACCACCGCCCTGTTATGCTCACTATGCCAATTGGCTTGGAAGATAATTTTGAAGGCGTTGTCGATTTGATCAAAATGAAAGCAATTTATTACAAAGGTCCAAACGGTGAAGATATTATTGAAGAAGAAATTCCTTCACACTTGGTAGAAGAAGCAAAACGCAGACGCATGAACATGATCGAGCGCGTTGCCGATTATGATGATAATATTGCCGAAAAATATTTAGCTGAAGAAGAAATTAATAACGAAGAATTGAAAAAAGCAATTCGCAAAAATACAATCAATCTCCACCTCACTCCTGTATTTGTTGGTACTGCTAAGCAAAATAAAGGCGTGCAGACTATGCTCGATGGTGTTGAGCTTTATCTTCCTACTCCACTTGATGTACCAAACTTTGGTTTGGATCTCGACAAAGAAGAAGAAAGAATTGAATTGAAGTGCGATCCTACTCTTCCTGCTGTTGCTCTTGCTTTCAAACTCGAAGACGGTAGATATGGTCAGCTCACTTATATGAGAATCTATCAAGGTACTATCCGCAAAGGCGATAATATTATCAATATGGCAAACGGCAAGAAAATCAAAGTGCCTCGCTTGGTTCGTATGCATGCAAACGAAATGCATGATATCGAAGAAGCTCAAGCTGGCGATATCGTTGCTATGTTTGGTGTTGATTGCGCGTCTGGCGATACTTTCACTGATGGCACAGTTAATATCTCAATGACTTCTATGTTCATTCCTACTCCTGTAGTTGAATTATCTATTGCTCCTAAAGAAAAGAGCATGCAGGTAAACTTCTCTAAAGCTATGAACAGATTCCAAAAAGAAGATCCTACTTTTAAAGTTTATCGCGACGAAGAGTCTGGCGAAACTATTATCAAAGGTATGGGCGAGCTTCACCTCGAAATTTATATAGAAAGAATTAAACGTGAATATAATTGCGAAGTAGTTGTTGGTCAGCCAAAAGTTGCTTACCGCGAAGCAATCACTAAAAAAGCAGAATTCAACTATACACATAAAAAACAAACCGGTGGTTCCGGTCAGTTTGCTCGAGTTGCCGGCTATGTCGAGCCACTCGATTCAGACAAATCTGACCAATATGAATTTTCAAACAAAATCGTTGGCGGTGTTATTGCTAAAGAATATATCCCTGCATGCGATAAAGGTTTTGCAGAACAATTGCACGAAGGTTTCTTGATTGGCCAGCCACTTGTAGGCGTAAAAGTAGAATTGAACGACGGTCAGATGCACCCTGTGGATTCATCAGATATGGCGTTCAAAATTGCTTCTAAAATGGCTGTTCGCGAAGCTGTTGCAAAAGCTGGCGCTATGATTCTCGAGCCAATTATGAAACTCGAAACTACTGCTCCAGAAGAATTCCAAGGTGTGATTATCGGTCAGCTCAACCAACGCCGTGGTATCATTGTCAATACAAGTATTGATGCTCTCTACGTTACTGTCGAAGCTGAAGTACCGCTTAAAGAAATGTTTGGTTATTCCGGTGATTTGCGCGGCGCTACACAAGGCAAAGGCGAATTCTCTATGGAATTCTTAAAATATTCTCCTGTTCCTAAAGCTGTTCAGGAAGATATCATTAAAGATTACCAAGAAAAACAAAAAAATAAATAATAAATTAAAATCCCGATTGCTGATTCAATCGGGATTTTTTTTAAACTTTAACATAAAACTCGTCGTTATATTATTTTTTAATGAATATTAAATTAATATTTGCTAATACTGCAAACCATATTTTTTTTTACTTCATTAATAGTATAGTTTAAGTTAAATTAGAAAAGAATGATTTCGTCAATTAAGACATTCGACTAAAATTTGGGTTTAATAAGCCGGATGGATTGAAGAACAGGGATATATGGGTTATCTGGCAGATTTACATACGCATACTCGATGCTCGGACGGCATTCTAAGCCCCGAGCAATTAATTAAAGCCGCTATCGAAGTGGGCTTGTCTGGTATTAGTATAACCGATCACGATACTCTTGATGGCTGTATTGAAATTCAATCTGTTTTGAGTTCATATAAAATTGATTTCATTACAGGTATCGAACTAAGCTGCTACGAAGACAACAAAGAATATCATATCTTAGGCTATGGAGTAGAGCTAGACGATGCGCCACTAGTAAAGCACATCGAAGACTACAAAGAATCCAGAATTAAACGCGCTGAAATGATTCACAACAAACTTCAAAGATTAGGTATCAATATCAGCTTCAATGATATTCTCGAAAAAGCCGGGAAAGCTCCCGTAACTCGTCCTCATATTGCTGAAGTAATCAAAGATGCAGGATATGTAGAAAAAACCAAAGAAGCATTTCATAGATTTATTGGTGATAATGGGCCGGCTTACCAAAGCAAAACCCTCTATCCAGTTGATAAAGCTATAAAAATGATTAACAAAGCTGGTGGTGTTGCTGTTTTAGCTCATCCGGCTAATACTATCGAGCCTGCTAAGCTCTATAAATTTATCGAAGCAGGTCTGGATGGAATAGAAGTTCATCATCCTATGCATAATGATACACAAAGAAAATTCTACCACTCGATTGCCAGCCAATATTGGCTTCTCGAAACTGGTGGCTCAGATTTTCATGGCAATAGAGAATACGACTATAATAACTTCGGCAAAGAAGGTGTTGCTCAAAGTATTGTCGAATCTATCAAATATCATCGCCAACATAGATAATTAATTTTGTTTTATTATATTTAATTCTTAATTGCTATTGCTATATAAGCAATTTTTTGCTATTTTGGCGAATTATTCGTGGGGGAAATTCGAATGTTTGATGATGATAATCAAAATATTGATACTAATAGTGAAAATTCATCAATAAAAGTTAAAGATTGGATTAAAATTAACCGCTGGATTGTTTTTCTTTTGGTTGTTGCTTCTGCTGCAACTACTATTTTATATATTTCTAATGTACTTGCTGTCAATGACTTGCTCGAACATACTCAAAAACTTGAAAAACAAGTTCAAGAAATACGCACTTCCAACGAATTATTGAATGCTAAAGTTATTCAACTCCAATCTGCCGAAAGAATTACCTCCATTGCTGAGCAAAAATTAAATATGCAAAAACCTCTTAAAGCTCCCGAACTTGTAAGGTAATTGTTGATGGAAAATATCGAAAAAAATAAATTGAGCGGTGTAAGAAATAAAAAATTTTGGAAGTTCTGGATAATGATGCTTCTCATCAATATCGGACTTTTTACTGTTGTTGGTAGATTGTTTTGGATTCAAGTTATTAAAGGTTCTGACTATCAGGAAAAAGCTCGCAAACAACATGAATCAAAAATTCCCTTGAGCGCACAAAGAGGTAATATCTATGATCGTAATGGCAAACTCTTAGCCTCTACTGTCAAAAGTTTTTCTGTTGCTGTCGATCCGACTGTTATAGAAAACAAACAAAAAATTTGTTCCATTCTCGAAAAGAATACCGGCACTCCTCAATCAAAATTTTTAGATAAAATTAATTCTGCAAAAGGATCATTTGTTTGGCTTTCGAGAGGCTTATCGCCTGATAAGATTTTTGAATTAAGAGCGCTTAAAGATAAAGGATTGCTCCTAATCGAAGAACCAACCAGACATTATTACTATTCTTCGGCAGCATCACAATTAATTGGTTGCACTGATATTGATAATAAAGGCCAAAGCGGTATCGAATTTGGCTGGGATTCTGTGCTTAAAGGTAGAGGCGGCTATATGATTATGTATAGAGACGGTCGCGGTAGGCTCCGCCCCTCTGCAGATCTGCCGATTATTGCTGCTACTCATGGCTACTCAATCCAATTAACTATAGATATTGAGCTTCAACGTATAGCTGAATTTGAACTGATGCAAGGTGTATTAAGCTCTCAAGCTGAGTCAGGTACTGTGATTGCTCTCGAACCATCTACCGGCGAAGTCTTAGCTATGGCTTCCTACCCCAATTTTGATCCAAATAATTCCAGCACATTTACTCAGCACAATATGCGTAACCGTGCGATTACAGACGTTTATGAGCCTGGTTCAACATTTAAAATGATTACTGCTGCTGCGGCTCTTGAAGAAAATGTGGCAAAATTGACTGATAAATTTAATGGCTTCGGTGGCGAAATGCAGTTTGCCAACTACACTATCAAAGACGTCCATCCTCTTGGTATCGTTACTTTTAGAGAAGCTATGGAGCATTCTTCAAATATTATTATGTCCACTATTGCTTCTAAAATTCCTGAATATAAATTCTATAAATATATTAGAGATTTCGGTTTTGGTATTAGCACCGGCATTGATGTTCCAGGCGAAGTTCCCGGTAAAATTCAAAAACCAGAACAAATGAACATGACCGCCAAGAGATTTATTGGTTTTGGATATGGTCTGCTTTCATCTCCTATTCAGATTGCTAATGCTTATGCTACCATCGCCAATAATGGTTTGATGATGAAACCTCATGTAGTAAAAGCAGTATATGACAATAACGGTGAAAAAATATTAAATGCAAAACCCGAAAAAGTAAGAAAAGTAGTTACAGAATCTACTGCCCAACTTATGAAAGATGTGCTTTTAGGAGTAGTCGACAAAGGCACCGGGCAAACAGCTAAAATTCCGGGTCTGAAAATTGCCGGCAAAACAGGTACCTCTCAGCAATTAGTCGAAGGCACATATTCTAAAGCCGATTATACTGCATCGTTTGTCGGTTTCTATCCTGTCGAAAATCCCAAAGTAGTTATGCTTGTCTTGCTTGATAAACCAAGAACAAATATATATGGCGGTTCGGTAGCTGCTCCAATTTTCAAAAATATTGCTTTGAGATGGCTCTCTGTAGCACCCGATTATATGCCAAACTTCGATAAAAAAGTTCAAATTAATGACACAGTTTATGTACCTGAACTTAAAGGCTTATCTATTGATGAAGCCCAAAAAATTTCTCAAAGCCTTGGCTTGAGATTGGCGCCTAATCAAAGTTCTGGTATTATCAATTCTGCTGCTCCTCCGGCTGGTGCACGAGTAATCAAAGGTACAACAATAAAAGTTTCTGTTCAAATACCAAAAGATAGCACAAGGAATTCCAAACAAGCTGCTAAACCAAACCTTATTGGATTGCCTGTGAGAAGAGCTGTTGCATTGCTTCATAATCTCGGAATTAAAGCCCGAATTAAAGGCAATGGAAAAGTTATTGCTCAGTATTGGGAGCTAAATTCCAAAGGCGAAGAGATTTGCATCTTAGAATGCAGTCAGTAGTCTGCGCTGCAATACTCGTTTTATATTCTATTTTTTTATAAAATCTCCTTGAAATACTTTGTTGTTTTCGCTAAGTATCAAGAGTATATAGTATCCGGCCACAAATTCTTTTGTATTGATTTTAAAAGAGTTATTGCTCGTTTCAAAAGATTCATAAATCAATGCACCACCCAAATCATATAATCTTATGTTTGGATTTTCAATAATCTCATCAGACTTGATATTAATAAAATCTGAGCAAATATTTGGAAAGATTTCAACTTTTCCAGCTTTAAATTCACTTATTGAATTATACTTTGTCTTTTTTAAAGCATAGCTGCAATATCCTCCGGCACCAACTGAAACCCAATCATTGTCGTTGCTTATTCTTATTGGATTAAGGCTCATTATTGGAGTTGATATTCCCAACTGCCCCCTACTGTTATCGCCCCAAGCCCAGAGGCTGCCATCAGTTTTTAAACCAATTGAATGATCAGCACCTATTGCAACTTCTTTCCAATCATTATTATTGCCAATCCGAATGGGCATCTTAGGATTAATATCTAATGGCATAGCTAATTTACTACCTTTATTATTTCCCCAAGCCCACATTGTTCCATCATTTTTCAAAGCAATTACTGCATCAGAAAATACGAACAATTTTTCCCAATCAGTTTCATTATTAATTTGCGAGGGAATTATTTTCACATCTTGATTAGTGTCTGCAATTGCTCCTTTGCCCCAGGACCAAAGAGTTCCATCATTTTTTATTGCTAAAGAGAAGTTATTGCCGCAGGCAATCTCCAGCCAATTATTATCACCTGAAACCATTTGAGGATTATTAATGTTGGAATTATTGCCATTTCCTAATTGATAATAAAAGTTACTGCCCCAAGCCCATAGAGTACCATCTTCATGAATAGCTAAAGAATGTGTGTTTGAACTCGCAATTTTAATAAAATGAATATCAGAGTTAATTGTTGAAGGATAATTAGGATAATTTCCATTTCCAGCACCAAGAATTTCACTCTTTTCGCCGCATCCCCACAATTTATGAATGCTTGAATTCATTATCCAATGATTATATCCAACAGCAACGGAACTAACATCATTTACCAAAAGATTTTTTTTCGGATGAGAGCAGCTAATATATGTCGAATCACCAATCACACCTAAACTATTATCGCCCCACATCCAAGCAGATCCCGACTCGTCAATTGCTACAGTAAAATTCAATCCACCTTTTACTAATTTCCATTTAGGCTCATCGCCAACTAGATTTGGACTATTATAACAAAATTCCTGTCCAACTCCGAGAAAGCCCCAAATATTTGATCCGAAAGCATATATTAGGCTTCCATTATTTAAAACATGGGCAGAGCCATTCCCACAAAATACATTGATAATCTTACTATCAATGTTGATTTGATGAATTTTCTCTTTTCTACTTGAATAATTTGTGCCTGATGCTCCATATTTATTATCACCCCAAGACCATAAAGTAGAATCATTTTTTATTCCATATACAGTTGTATTATCAATAAATATACTTTTCCAATCATTATCAGCACTTATTTTAGTTGGCAAAGCATAATCAAAAGTGGTATCAATTCTATTAGGTATAATAATATTATCACCCCAAGCCCACAAGCTACCGTCTAGTTTTATACCTAAATTGAATTTTCCGCAAGCCACATCAATCCAATCATTATCATTGCCTATTCTAGTAATAGATCCTTCATTGTCTCTATTTATCAAATCCCACATCGAACCATCATCCTTAAGAGCAAAGATATTTTTGCCTTTAGAAATTTTAATCCATTTATTATCTGACCCAATTTTTTCAGGTTTGCTTATAGGTTTTAAGAAAATCAAAGCATTAGACCCCCAGTTCCACATGCTTCCATCATTTTTTATAGCCACATTATAATAGTCACAACAATAAATGGATTTCCAATTATTTTCATCCGAAATTTTAATTGGAACTGAACTACTTTCACAAGAGCTAATGCCTAATTGACTTTGCGTATTATTTCCCCATCCCCATATACTTCCGTCTTTTTTTATAGCAATAACATGCGAAACACCGCAAGAAACATGTGCCCAATCATTATCATTTCCAATTTTAAAAGGATATATAATAAAATTAGAAACAGAATTACCAAAAATGTCAGGGAGTAATCTACCCCAAGCCCATAAGCTTCCGTCATTTTTAATACCAAATTTAAAGATAGAACCGGCTGAGATTTCTACGAATTGATATTGAGATTTGACTTCTTGTATTCTCCAAGTATTTGCGCCAATTCCCAATTGGCCACAATTATTATCTCCCCAGCTAAACAAGTAGTCCTGGGAATACGATTGACAGAAAGCAGCAAGAATTAAAAGGACAGATAAAAGGAGCGCCTTCATAATAACACCTCATAAATTATTTAGTTTAATACAACTTATGCATATTTATGATACAAAACAAGAAAAAAAAAGCTGAACCAAAATAATTAGTTCAGCTTTTTTCAATTCCAAAGCAATATATTGATTAATGGATAGTTACTTCGCTTTCTTTTTTGTCGCTAGGATTCAATTTTCCAATCTTAATATAAAGGATTCCGTTATCTTGCTTTGCATCAATTTTTTCAATATTTGCATATTCAGGAATTTGAAAAGATCTTGAAAATTCACCGGAACGTCTTTCGCTTCTGCAGCATGTTTGTACTTCTTCAGCTAATTTCACCTTTTTATGACCACGGATTGTTAGAATTCTATCATCATTGACCGACAACTTGATATCATCTTTGACAATTCCAGGAACTTCCAACTCAAAATATATATAGTCAGCATCTTCGAAAATATCGACAGCAGGTACAAATCTCTTCGCCTCGTGTTTCGGCGGAGCTGGTGTATAATTCATAAACTTATTCATTTCTTTGGCTAAGTTTTGGAATTCCCAGTAGGGATTAAATCTGATATATGGCATAATAATTCTCCTTATGAAATGCCTGCACGAGGCTCATGAGACAATCTATATTAAATTAATTACAACGGTTATTAATAATTATTGGGTTATATGTTTAAGAATTTTAATCAAAAAAACAGGGCTCCCGCCAAGCCCGCCATAGTATTTTGCCTTGATTTAAGCAAACTTGACGGGTGCCCAAGTCTAACCATGTGGAGCTAGTTGATTGTTACTTCAATTTCTTTGGGTTTTTCGGGTTCAGCTTTGTCTAGAACGATATCCAAGACACCGTTTTCAAACTTCGCATTTATACTGTCTTTATTTACATTTTCAGGCAACATAAATGAGCGTTGGAATTCGCCAAAACTGCGTTCAACTCTCAGGAAGCTTTTGTTATTTCCATCCTCTGTATTGCTTTCACGTTTTTTGTGGCCCTTGATAGTAAGCACCTTATCATCATTTATAGTTACTTTAATATCTTCCTTAGCGATTCCAGGCACTTCAGCATGAATGAAAATATTCTTTTCATCTTCTGCAATATCGATTCTTGGCGAAAAACTACCAAACTCGAAACTGAAACCTTTTTCGAATTCATTCATAAATGAATTCATTTTGCGTGTAATATTTTCGAATCCTCTCATAGGATCAAATTTTACGGGTACCATATCTTATCTCCTTTCTACAATTATAAAATATTGACTGTTACTTCTTTTGCTTGTTCAGCTTCTTTTTTTCCAATTGTAAGTTCGAGTACTCCGTTGTCGAATTTTGCGTTAATTTTATTCACATCAAGGTTGTCGGCTAATATGAATGATCTAGTAAATTCACCATAAATTCTTTCGTTTCTAATTGTATTTTTGTCGCTCGATTCCTCAGTTCTTTTCTTTTCACCTTTGATAGTAAGCACATTTTCGTCGTTAATTTTTATTGATATATCTTCTTTCTTCATTCCGGGTAGCTCGACCGATACGAAAATGTTTTTTTCATCTTCAAATATATCAGCCCTTGGTTTGAAACTGCGAACTTCTTGCTTCACATTCTTTTCGATGTCGCCTGCAAATTCATTCATTTTTTTTACAAAACCTTCGAAGGTTCTTACTGGATCAAAATAAATTGTTGACATTTTATATTTCCTTATATTTTTTATTTTCAAATTCAATTACACAAGAGATATTACGAATACTGTGCCAAACCTGTTTTTTTGACAAATAGTCATAAACCATTGACAATATTACCGAATAGCTGACATCAAGACATGACAAAACAACAGAATCGTGCCGCCAAATGCCATATAGTCAGGACAATATGTCTTATGCTTAAAAAAGAAATATGAAAATTTTTCATAATATTACTATT
Organism: uncultured Hyphomicrobiales bacterium; assembly: GCA_964493035.1. Classification (GTDB taxonomy): domain Bacteria; phylum Bacteroidota; class Ignavibacteria; order Kapaibacteriales; family UBA2268; genus JAUQWR01. The sequence continues at coordinate 11,930 of CAZBNQ010000047.1, forward strand.
TTCAAGAAATTTCAGTTGCTTTTATTCGTTTTTTATTTATAAATTGCTATTGAGGGAATAATGGAAGAATTTTTCAAGGAAAATATATCTCAATTCGAGATGTTGCTCAAGTTGATAATAGCATTAGCACAGGGTTTTGCAATTGGAGTAAACAGAGAATTGGCAGGAAAGCAGGCTGGGATACGCACTCAGATGCTTGTTAGTGGCGCAGCTTGCTTGATTATTTCGATGGGCAACGTCATGATCTTGAATTATACTGCCCTTGCTAAATATGATATCATTAGAATTGATCCTATTCACATGGTTTCTTCAGTTATTACTGGTGTTGCTTTTATTGGAGCGGGCACTATTGTTTATAGAGAAAAAGAAAATTTTGTGGAAGGACTCACTACAGCTGCCACTTTGCTTTTTTCTGCTGTCATCGGTATTGCTACTGGTTTTGGACAATATGTTGTATCTATTGGTGCTACAGTACTTGCAATTTTAGTTCTAATTTTCATGCATAAACTCGACAAGTATATTAATTTAAAGAAGA
>CAZBNQ010000048.1:0-12426 GCA_964493035.1 uncultured Hyphomicrobiales bacterium
AAATTATCAAAAACAATCAATTATTTATAGAATATTTGAGCGAAAATTTATTACAAAAAGGCTTTAATATTTTTTCTCATAGAGATCAATATTAAAGCCTTGATTTAATTATAAGATATTAGTATTACTCAATGTTGTTTTTTTTGGGTTTAATAAAGTAAGATTTCCACTTGTCTAAAGTTTGATAAACCACCGGAACTAATACCAATGTGAGAATCATCGAACTTGTAAGACCACCAATCAAAACTACAGCCAATCCGGATTTAGTTTCGCTGCCTGCCGAGCTCGACATCGCAATTGGTAGCATACCAATAATCATTGCAAAAGTAGTCATCAAGATTGGTCTTAATCTGGTTTTGCCTGCTTCCATTAGAGCTTCGAAAGTACTTAATCCTTGTTCTTCTTTCATCTGATTGGCTCTATCGACAAGCAAAATTGCATTTTTTGCTACCAAACCAATAAGCATGATTAATCCAAGCATTGCATAAATAGAAATTGACTTGCCTGTAACTGCCAAACCATAGAATGCACCTACCATTGCTACAGGTATTGAAAACAAAACTACAAAAGGATATAAATAAGAATTATACAATGCTACCATAATCATATAAACAAACAAAATTCCTGCTAATAATGCAGCTAACAAGCTTACCATCGACTCCTGCATAGTTTTCTGCTCGCCAATAAAAGTATAGGTTATACCCACTGGTAATTTGGATTTTATTTGTTCCAATTTCTTTTCGATATCCTGACGAATTACCCCTGCTGTCTTTCCATATACTTGCGAAAATACTGTGATTGCAGTAATACGATTGTACCTTTCGAGTTTTGTTGGTCCTACTGCCTGAGATACTTTTGCAAATTGTTTGAGAGCTATTGCCTGACCTTTATTATTAATAAAAGTGAGTTCTTCTACTGTTTGAAGTTTATTTCGATCAAATTGATCTAAAACTATTCTTAAAATATACTCAGTTTGGTCGCGAGGATCTCTATACTTAGAATCCTCATCTCCAGAGAGAGCAATTCTCAAGTTTTGTCCTACTTCAGCAATAGATAATCCCAAATTAGCAAGTTTATCTCTATCGATATCTACTCTCAACTCGGGTTTGCCTTCTTCGCTGGATAGGCGAACATCTGAAGTACCTTCTATTGTTCTTACTTCTTCGGATATTATATTTGCTGCTTTCAAAACATCTTCATGGCTTGCACCGGTCACCAACAATTGAATTGGCGATCTGTTGGAAGTTCCCATCAAGCTCACTGGATTTACTCTTACTTTTGTACCCGGAATTTCGGATACTATTTTTTTAATTCTTTGGCTTATAACATCAGTCGCTTCAGTACGATTTTTCTTATCGACTAATGTAATATAAAACTCAGAATTATTATTTGATGCAGCTCCAATAAGACCTTCACTCGAAACACCAATGTTAGTCAATACTTTTTCAACTTCCGGAATCTTAGATAATTTTTCTTCTATTTGCCTTCCAATGTAATTAGTATTTTCGACTTTGATACCCGGATCCAATTCGGCAGTAAGAATTAATTCCCCTCTATCTACTTGAGGAATAAATTCAAACCCAATAAATCCCATAAATAAAAGTACAAAAGAAGACAAGAAAATTATCAAAGTACCTATAAATACTTTGACACCATGATTCAAGCTCCAATTCAAAACTCTTAAATAATCATTTGTAAGTACTTCAAAAAATCTTTCTATCTTAAGCCCAATTCTTCCAAACATCGTATTCATTGATAAATGTTGAAGTTTAGAAAATCTTGATGAAAGCATAGGAGTGATAGTAAAAGATACCACAAGACTCATTAAAGTAGAAAATACCACAACCAATGCATATTCTCTCAAGAAATTACCAATAATTCCCTGAATCAATGCCAAAGGCACAAACACCACAACGTCTACCAAAGTAATAGACAAAGCAGCAAAACCAATTTCATTACGTCCTTTGATAGCTGCCATTATTTTATTATCACCCATTTCCAAGTGACGATAAATATTTTCGAGCACTACAATCGAGTCATCCACAAGGATACCAATTACCAAAGACATCGCCAGCAGAGTCATCAAATTCAATGAAAAACCGAAAATATACATCAAGAAAAATGTAGATACCAAAGATGAAGGAATAGCCACCATCACTATCAAAGAATTTCTCAAACTATGAAGAAATACAAGCATTACTAATGCTACAAGTAAAATAGCTAAAAGCAAATCTACTTTTACAGCGTCAGCCGAATCCATAATAAAAGTAGAACCGTCTTGCGCAATTTCAAATTTTAAGTTGATATTTTGATATTCTTTTTCAAGAAGTTTAATTTCTTCACGAACTTTTTTACTAACCTCAACAGTATTTGCATCAGATTGCTTTTGTACTGTCAATCCAATCGCACTTTTTCCATTCAGTCTATAAAAATTACTTACTTCGGCAATTCCGTCTTCCACATCAGCCACATCAGACAACTTGATTGGAGAGCCTTGCTTCGATTTGCCGATAATAAGATTTTTAATTTCATCTACAGTTTTTACTTTTCCGGCAACACGAACAACATATTGATCTTCAATACTTTTCACTTTGCCTGTAGGGAAATCAATATTAGCAGATTTTACTGCAGCAGCAACTTGAAACAAAGACAATCCGTAGGCTCTTAATCTTTGAGCATCGAGATTGACTTTTACTTCGCGCTCTTCGCCACCAAGAAGAGCCACAGCACCCACACCACCAATTTTTGTCATTCTTGGCTGAATTTTATCTTTTATGAATTGATAAAACTCACGTGTAGTCATTTTTGAAGCAGCAGCCATACGCAATACCGGAATTTCATCGAAAGCAAGTTTCGATACCACTGGTTTGCGCGAATCATTTGGCAGTCTTTGCTGAGCTTCATTTATTTTTCTTTGAGCATCCTGCACTGCAATATCAATATCAGCAGATGTTTCAAATTCAATAATTAAAAAAGATCTTCCTTCTTGCGAAGAAGCCTGAATCGAAACAATTTTATCAATACCTGATATAGCATCTTCAAGTATTTTTGTTACTGAATTTTCCACTTCGTAAGGAGATGCACCGGGATAAATAGTAGTAATTGTAATCATCGGTGCTGTCATTTTCGGCATCAAGTCATATTTGAGCTGGCTAAAGCCAAACACACCCAAAACTCCGAGAAAAGTGAAAAATACAACAACTAAAGTAGGTCTTTTTATTGCTAATTCTGTAATTGTCATTTTTCACCTATTTTACTATTTTTACAGGGAATGAGTCTTTCAAATTGATCTGACCGTTGATAATTACTTGTTCTCCCTGATTTATACCCTGCAACACTTCAATTTTGCCACTTGATTCGGCTCCAATCGTAATATTTCTTAGTTTAGCTTTGCCATTTTCTACTACGTAAACTTTTGGTTCGCGCATGCCACCAACTAAAGCAATACGTGGAATTGTAAGTGCACTTTCTTTTTTCATAGAATTAAATCTGGCGCGTAAAAACATTCCTGCTTTCAACTCATTTTGTCCATTATTTGGAATATTAATTTCTACCAAAAATGTATGAGCTTCGTCGCCTTTAGCATTTATATTTGAAATTTTTCCGTTAAACTTAACATTTGGATACACATCAGTTTCCAATTCAGCAATATCGCCCACCTTTAGTTTAAAAACGTCAGATTCCGGCACATTCACTTTAATTTTTATTGATGAAATATCGACAATATTCACTACAGGATTGGCAACATTAAGATAAGTACCTACTTCTACCATTCTTGAAGTAATTACACCGGAAATTGGTGATTTGATTTTTGTATCATTATATTGTCGCTTAGCGATAATCAATTGATTTTCAGCATTAGCAAAAGCAAGTTTAGCTTGTTCGAACTGAACTTCATTCACAGATTTTTCTTTTAATAATTTTGAATATCTGTCTAAGTCGCTTTTAGTTTTCTCATAATTTGCTTCTGCAGCAGAAACAGCAGCTTTTTTCAATTCGTCGTCAAGTCTTGCAATTTCTTTGCCTGCAGCGATTCTATCGCCGACATTCACGTTAACTGCAACAACTCTACCGGCAACTTCTGCTACAACATTAACTTCGCTTTTTGCATAAGTAGTACCGACATAAGACAAATCTTCGTTCATCGATTCATAATTTGCGATTGCAACATTCACCGGAAACACATTTTCTATTTGAGTACTTTTGGCTTTAGCTTGATTGTTTGCCTTATTCATAAACATAATTGCAAACATACCTACAACAACAATAAGAACAGCCGCAATTATCAAAATTTTTTTCATTTATCACCTATTAAATTATTTGCCTATTGATTTTTCTAATTTTGCTTTTGCAATTTCAATATCTGCAAGAGCCGATATTTTATTGATTTTTGAAATTAATAAAGCAGACTCTGAGTCTAACAAATCAGAATTTGTTGCAAGTCCGGATTTGAACTTTTCATAAGTCACTCTATAATTTTCTTCGGCTTGTCTTACTCCTTCCTCAGCAACAGGAATCTTAGCCATAGCTTTTCTTACCCCTATAACCGATTGTGAAACCTCAAGCCTAACAAAGTCAAGTATTTGATTATAAGCAATCACTGTTTGGTCTAAATTAGCATTAGCCTGAGATGATTGATATCTACTTGTATTCCAATTCCAAATATCATAACTCAAACTCAATCCCATATCCCAAGATCCCTTGAATTCTTCTCGTTGCGGAAAATATCTTTGATTAGGATTGGCATAAGTATAATTAGCTGAAAAGCTGATTTGAGGATACCATCCGGCTTTGGAAATAGTAACTGCTGCTTCGCTGGCTTTTACTCTCAAATCCATTGACTTCAAGTCTGCTCGGCTTTGCTTTGCTGTTTCCAATAAATTTTGCTCGTCTAATGCTATTTCACTAATTTCGTTTGGCTTGCTAATTGGATTTATCTTTGAATCGATTTTGATACCAAGAGCATTATTCAAGGACATCATTGCTGCATCAAGACCGGATTCGACGTCTAATTTTGAGTATTCAAGATTGGACAATTGAACTTTTACTTTCAAAACATCATTATTTGTTGCCAAACCAACTTCCATCATATTTTCGAGATCTTTAAGGTGAGCTTTGGTCTGATTTATATTTTCATCAAGCGATTTAATAGTTTCGATGATTTTAAATAATGCCCAATATGCTGTTTTTATGTCATGAACCAATTGTATCTTATCTTTTTTCAAATCTTCTTCGCTTGCCATAGCATTATAAGCAGCCAATTCTGAATTGGCACTTAGTCTATTGCCAACAAATAGAGGCTGATTTAAGCTCAATTTGGCAGAATAATTATTAACAATCGAAGGAGATAATGTATTTTCAATATACTGGTTGTTTCCAACAGGGATTTTAAATGAAAAAGGCTTAACTTCACTCAATCTGGAATATGATCCGTTTAGCCTTAGAGTGGGATACATTGCAGCGTCTGCTTCGTCAGCCCTAGCCTTTGCGGCTTCTACTTTAGAATTGCTAATAGCAATTGTTTTGCTGGATTGCAATCCAATTTCGACAGCTTTATCTAAAGTCAAGTCCATTTTTTCTTGTGCAAAAATTTGTGATGAAGCCAGTACTGCAGCACAAGAATAAAACAATATTTTTTTTAAAATTATGTGTGAGGACATTCTCCACCTTTGTGATTAATAACATTTGAATGCTCATGGGGATGTGCATTTGGATGCGCTGAATGTGGATGATCTCCATGCGGATTGTGTGTGTGTGGGTGCGCTCCGTGTGGAGGCATTTCTCCAAATTCTTTCATTGCATTTGCTCGCATTTTGTCTGCAAATCCTCTGATTCCATTCAAAAATATAGTTGAAATTATATCTGCGTATTTATCATAAAAATTTTCATCAAATTCATAATTATATGCCGATTTGACAATACTTCCAAAATAAAAATTGGAAAATACCAAACTGAAAAAAGCTGGTCCTACTATCAAATGCACTAATTTATCTTCTTTTGAATGTTTGCATACGCTAAAACTATCCTTAACAAATTGCAAATGTTGGAATATAAGTTCCTTTTTATATTCCAATAATTCAGGAACATTGAAAGGAAGCTCTGTGATTGCAACTTTGCAAAGACTTGGCTTTAGAGTAAACAAATCAGTAAATCTTTTAATTAATAATTTCAAAACATCGTCAGAATTAAGATTTTCGGCTTTTGTTGCTTTGATTATCTGCTCTAACTCATGAAAGTATTCTGCAATAATTTCCTTCATTATCCCCACTTTTCCTTTGAAATAATAGGAAATCATTGAGATATTGACATCTGCTTTCTTTGCAATTTCTCTCACTCCTACAGCAGAATACCCAAACTCTGCAAATAAATCTGATGCTGCCTGCATTATTCTGCTCTTTGCATCTTGAACATTTTCATCAACCATTTTTCTATCCTAATTAAACGACTGTTTAAGAAAACACCAAACGAACGTTTGACAATTGTTTTTATTGTTTTGACTAAAAAAGCCAAAAAGAAAAACTCAAACTAATCTTTTTGGCTTTAATAATCAAAAAAAGATTTTATTATCTGTAATTTACATATTTTAGAACAGCATCTAAAAGCAAAGCAGACTGGCGAACCTGCTCTATTGCTTGTTCGCGCGTCATTGTTACTATATGCTTTTTCTTTTCGTCTTCTGCCATATTTGCTGTTTCTTTATTCCATTTTTTCGATAATTCATATCCAATTGCTTTTGATTTGCTTGCCAATTCGACAATATATTTCGCAAGATCATCTTCATTTTTGATTACAATTGGATTATTTTTAACAGTTTTTTTTAGGCTATCGACTAAGGAAGAAATTACCGATTCGAGCATAGAATCATTTGCAGCATGGCATATTTTATTAAATTGTTCGTATTCGATATTATGCAATGGATTGGATAAATCGCCAATATAATGACCTACCCATGCCAAAAGAAATGATTTTCCTTTGCCACTGAGTTTGGATTTTTGATAATCCTCTACTGATTGCAATATAGCACCATATAGATGACCATCTTCATCTGATGGATTATTATACCAAGATTTTTGCGATTTTACTAATGCTATACTTATGTTTAAGTTTTCTCTGCAATCATAAAAATGATTTTTTAATTCCACATCTCCTAGTTTAGCTCTTGCAATATCCGGTGCAGATAGATGATTGGACAAATCAAAATTTATTATATCTCCGACTGCTTTGTGAGTCAATTCATCCCAAGCACTCAAATTGATCGAAGAAAACACTATAATCATTGCCATCAAAAGCTTTTTCATTATTCACCCTAATTCATTGATAAACAATAAAATGGGAACCACTCCGAAAATGATTCCCATTTTGCAAGTAATTCATACTTATTAGACGATACAAATTACTTTTTAATTATTTTCAATTCTACTCTTCTATTAGTAGTGCGAGCTTCATCTGTTTTTTCGTCAATCAAAGGCTGGCGTTTGCCAAATCCTTTAGCAGTGATTCTGCCTGTGGATATTCCTTTGTTTACTAAATATTTCTTAATTTCATTTGCCCTATCAGTAGATAACTTGTCATTATATTCATCTGTACCGACATCATCAGTATGCCCTTCGAGTCGAATATCAATATTAGAATTATCTGCCAAATATTCTGCCAATCTATCCAATTCCGGAACAGACTCATCTTTTAGGTCAGTTTTGTTGAAATCAAAGAATATCAATAGTCGAGTATCTGTTTTAGACAAAAATATATTTTTATCAATATCTTTGCCTTTTTCATTTGCCGGAATATCAAATCTTTCGCTATAGAATAGATATCCATCTTTGGAGGCAGTAACCGAATAGCTTCTTCCAGGCTGAAGAACAACATAATATTGCCCGGTCTCATCATCACTATACAAGGTTGTTACCTTTTGCTTGGACTTCAAATCAGTGATTGTAATTTTTGCCCCTAAAGGATCGCTTGTATTTGCATCTTTGACAAATCCTGAAACATATACCACTGCATCTGCAGGATGTGGATTAGGCAAAGCATAATACACATCCAATTCTCCTTGCCCATCGGGACGAGAAGAAGAAAAATAAGCTCTATCGGTATTTGGTACAGAATAATAAAACAATTCGTCTGCTTCGGTATTGATAGGCGAAGGTGCACTTTTGGGTGAACTGAACGAATTCTTTGAATATTTTGTAAAATAAATATCAAATCCGCCCATTCCACCAATCTTATTACTTGCAAAAGTAAATGTTTTATCATCAAGACTGATTAGAGGAGACATTTCGTCGGAACTACTATTGATTGGGCTACCAATATTTTCTGCCTTCGACCAACCCTCACGAGTACGTTTAGACATATAAATATCTGTTCCGCCTTGTCCGCCGGGCCTATCACTAACAAAAAACAAAGTATTGCCATCGCTGGTCAATGTAGGCTGAGAATCCCAAAATTCAGAATTAACCGAAGGACCTAAATTTGTGATTTCTGTCCATTTTCCATTTACTTTTCTAGCACTATACAAATCGGTTCTGCCTTCACTTTTAGCATCATGATCGTATGCAGCAAAAATAATATATTGCCCATCAGGAGTAATAGCAATAGAGCCGGATTGCTTCGAATCGTTTATATCTCCGGGCAATAATTCAGGCGCAGTCCAATCACCATCAATTTTTTTGATAGAATAGACTTTTTGGCCCCTATATCTATCAGAACTGAAATAAATTCTGGTAGCATTTTGAGTAACTACCGGAGCAAACTCATCAGCTTTGGTATTGAAGTTCAAAGGAACTATACTAATTTGCTGTGCAAATGTTTCTATAACTGCAACAAATATTAACAAGGTTATAAGTATATTTTTTTTCATTTTGCTTCTCCTCTAAAACTCAAACCATAAGCCAAGTGCAAATACTATCGAATGCATCATTACATCTTTTGTTTCTTCAATCACTGTCAAATTAGATGCATTCAACAATTGAGAGTCCTTCTCAAATTTCGACAACATATATTGGAATCTGCCCTGAGGCACAAGATATATATTTTTAGCGATAGGCACTTTATACCCAATTCCAAATTCCAATCCAACACGTGTTTCCACTTTATATTCATCTAAAACATTAAAGCTAAGTTTTTGAGCTGCAAATGGGCCAAAACCTAAATAATCCCAATATGGGATATTATCGAGCACATCACCTTTTACAGCCATATCCCAGCCGGTTTCTATTTCACTCGATAATACATGTATGGTTGGACCAATTGTCATAAACAAATTTTCGTCGAAATTGTATCTGAAAAGTGGAGTAACTGTAGTATAGTTGGCTGTTACATCGACATCTCCGGTCATATCTTTTGGCACAAGACTATAATTATAGTCAAAGCCATCGATATCTACTTGAGCATATTTAGAATCATAGGATAATCTCAATTGAATACCCATATTTTGATTTAGAGGATAATCCACCAAAATACCCATATGAGGAGAAAATCCCGAAGCTGATTCTAATCCATCATAAATTGTACCGTGTTCATAATACCAATCCTGAGTCTGGCTAAGCATATTATAGTTTAGCCCCGCTTCTATACCCAATACAAATGGTTGATGTGCTTGGTCATATTCGTAGCTATCTTGATATTTTGATTTGCCTTTTGGACGCAAAACATCTTCTTGCGAATATGCAATACTAATTATAAAAAGACCCAAACACAGTGCTGTAAAGATTAGTTTAATTCGACCCATATATGGTCCTCTCTTAATGTTAATAAACATTTGGAACAAAATTTATTTCACTCATAGGAGGTCTTACGTAGTTATCATTAATTTTTCTTGGTGGCAACACAATTGGCTCTGGCATTACATTTTTATAAGGAATCATACTTAATATATGTGCAATGCAATTCAATCTTGCTTTTCGCTTGTCGTCTGCTTGCACATCATACCATGGTGCTTGTTTAATATCAGTAAACTTAAACATCTCGTCTTTGGCTTTTGAATATTCCACCCACTTATTCCAAGAAGAAATATCAATAGGCGATAGTTTCCATCTTTTTAATGGATTTTCGGCTCGCTCGCGAAAACGTTTTTCTTGCTCTTCGTCACTCACCGAAATCCAATATTTAAGCAATAAAATGCCCGAACGGACTAGCATTTTTTCAAATTCAGGACAAGAACGCAAAAATTCTTGATACTGATCTTCAGTACAAAATCCCATTACTCTTTCCACTCCGGCTCGGTTATACCAAGAACGGTCGAAAATAACAATTTCGCCGGCAGCTGGCAGATGCGATACATAACGTTGGAAATACCACTGAGTCTGCTCCCTATCTGAAGGTTTTTCGAGAGCTACCACTCGGCAGCCTCTAGGATTCAATGCTTCAGAAATTCGCTTGATTGTGCCGCCTTTGCCGGCTGCGTCTCGACCTTCAAAAATTATTACTACACGCAGTCCTTGTTGTTTCACCCAATATTGAAGCTTTACCAACTCTTTTTGCAATTTCGACAATTCTTCTTCATAAAAAGTACGCGATATCAAGCCATGCTTGTTGTACTTCTTGTCGGCTTCTTTGTCTTCTTTCATAGCAAACCCTTGATTTTATTATAACAAATCGTATAGACTATCAGATATGCAAGCTCCTGGCGATTCTTCCAATTTTTATAAATCGTTTTTGTCGATTATTTTCAACAATGTGTCAGCTCATTTTCTTATTAATCGAATTTTGAGTAATTTTAATGTTTAATATTTGAATTTTTTTTAAAAAGTATGAAATTAGTCAAAAAAAATACATTCGAAGACAGCTCAGATATATTCAAAGGTTTAAATCCTGAGCAAGCAGAAGCTGTAAAATCTATCAATGGACCTCTATTAATTGTTGCAGGCGCCGGCAGCGGCAAGACAAGAGTCCTAACAAACAGAATAGCTTATTTTCTTGAGCAGGGCATTCCTGCTTATTCTATCTTAGCACTTACATTTACTAATAAAGCTGCTAACGAAATGAAAGATAGAATTTCCAAAATGGTTGGAGAAGCTGCTAATAAAATTTGGGCTGGCACTTTTCATTCAATTTTTGCTAAAATCCTCAGATTTGAAGCCGAAAAAATTGGCTATACAAGCAACTATACTATCTATGATACCGACGACTCGCTCAGCCTAATCAAGTCTGTGATGAATTCACTGCATATCTCACAACAAGATTTGACTCCACAACAAGTAAGAACAAAAATTTCCAATGCAAAAAACAATATGCTCAATTGGAAACAGCTTCATGATGGTTCTAGTTTTTCGAACGATAAAATTATTGCCCAAATTTTTGAAGCCTACGAACGCAAGCTCAAAGAAAATAATTGTATGGATTTCGATGATTTGATCCTTAATATGATTAAACTTTTAGAATCCGATAGATCTGTTTTAGAAAAATATCAGACAAAATTTAAATATATTATGGTGGATGAATATCAAGATACTAACCATGCTCAGTATTTAGTCGTCAATCTATTAGCTCGTGCTCACCAAAATATTTGTGTGGTTGGTGATGATGCTCAAAGTATCTATGGATGGCGCGGTGCAGATATTGGTAATATATTAAATTTTCAGAATGACTATCCTTATTGTAAGATAATACGCTTAGAGCAGAATTACCGTTCTACTAAAACAATTCTTGCTGCGGCTGATTCTGTGATTAAATATAATAGAAAGCAAATACCCAAAAAGCTTTGGACAGAAAATCCCGATGGCGATTTGATAGAATTACTACAATTTAATGATTCTCGCGACGAAGCAGAAAGAATTATAAGCAAAATTAAAATGGCAGTAAGCAAAGGTAAATCTCTGAAAGAAATTGCTGTTTTATATAGAACTAACGCTCAGTCGGCAGAATTTGAAAATGCTTGTCGAAAACATAATATACCTTATGTAATAGTCGGTGGAATGTCTTTTTATAAACGAAAAGAAATTAAAGATGTGCTGGCTTACCTCAAAATACTAGTAAATCCTATGGATTCTGAATCATTGCTACGTATTGTCAATGAGCCTCCACGCGGATTAGGAAACACATCACTAAGACATCTACAAACTTATGCTGAAATGCATAATGTTTCGCTTATCAAATCATTTGAATTATCCGAAATGAATAGTGATTTGCAAAAAAGAGCTGCTATTGCTGCCAAAAACTTTGCTCACATGATTTACAAACATATCGCAGCTCTAGCAAATGCAGAGTATGATCTGCCAACCTTAGTTTCTGAATATTTAAGTGAAACCGGCCTTTTCGATATGTATCGTGAAATCGGAACAGACGAATCGCGTGACAAACTTCGTAATATTGAAGCTGTTATTAATGATATTGCCTACTTTGTCAAAAACAATCCGGAAGCAGGTTTAGCTGATTATGTTCAACAAATTTCTTTGATTTCGGAACTTGATGAAAAAGATATATCGCAAA
>CAZBNQ010000049.1:0-6796 GCA_964493035.1 uncultured Hyphomicrobiales bacterium
GGAAATAAATGTCGGAATATATAAATGTCAAGATCGACGGCAGTGAATACACTTTGATGGGGGACGATGCAGAGCTTACTAAAGCAGCAGCCGAAAAAGTGGACGAAAAAATTGCCGAATTGCGAAAAAACTATGGCGACGAAATGAGCATAAACGCAATGTCGGTTTTGGCTGCACTTAATATAGCCGAAGAGGAGTTGAATAAAGAAGCGAAAGCCAATGAGGAGTTTAAATATCTGATAGACGAACTGAATAAAATGAGTGAGTATTTGATTAGTCAGATTGAACGAAGATAATAATTGGTTTTGATAGTTAATTTGATTGGAAAATTGCCGTATCACGCTATCGTCACAATAGCGATGTTAAGAACTATAAATTACTTATAGGGAGCTAAGCTCTGCTAATCAATAGCGGGCTGCACTGCTTCGGCAGAAATTCTCTTTAAGAGGGTTCGGCAGATTATAGCGATTAGAAGGATAGCACCCACTGTGGCTTGAGGTTCTCTTCACCTCGTAAGGTATACGCCTTAATAAGCGTATATTGATAGTGTGATACGGTTCAATTTCCATTAAATTTTTATTCCTAATTTCGCCTTGCCAAAATTTTTTATCCTTCTTTAAAATAAAATCCATTTTTATTTGTTTATAATTCGGATAAAATATTTAGAAATTAAAATATTTTGTTTAAAATTGAATGAACTGGCGATATTGACTATCGTCTTTGCGAGGTTTACGGGGTATTTTTTCTTGATTGAATACGAGTTTTTTGATAGTTATTTTGGTTTTTAAACTCGATTGAATAAGTTTACATAAGCACTTCATACTAGCCTGTCTTCGCAAGACATCGGTAAAATATTTTAATTTCTAAAAATTGAATGAAATTATCATGGGTTTTATCCTTGATAAGTAATTAACTATGTTGAACTTGCCCTCGCTTGGTTGCCTTGACTTGCTTGGGTATCAGTTGTCAAAGGCATGAAGGAGATTTATATGGATCCACTATTAATTATTATTCTTAGTGTGGTTGGGTTGATTGCTGGGTTTGGTGTTTCAAACTTCATTACTAGTAAATTAAGTAAAGCTAAAATTGCCGAAGCTGAATTAAGTGCTAAAAATATTATTAAAGATGCTGAAAAAGAAGCCAACAACGTTAAAAAAGAAAAAATGCTTGAAGCTAAAGAAGAATGGCACAAGCGTAAATTAGAATTTGAAAATGATGCTCAGGCTAAACGCCAAAAAATTCAACAACTCGAAAAACAAATCAAAAACAAAGAAGATGATCTCAACCAAAGAGCTGAGCAATTAAATAAAAAAGAAAAAGCTTTGCAGACTTATGATGACGACCTCAAAAAAAGAGAATCTTCTCTTAAAGATAAACTTGTTGAAGTTGATAAAATCAAAGCTGAACAAGCTCAAAAACTTGAACAAGTTGCCGGTCTTTCTCGCGAAGAAGCTAAAAAGCAACTCGTCGAATCTATGATTAGCGATGCTCGCCAAGAAGCCGCTAAGTATGTTGCTCAAATTCGCGAAGATTCTAAACTTAAAGCTAATCAAGAAGCTCAAAATATTATAGTTCAAGCTATTCAACGTACTGCTTCCGACCACTCGGTGGAAACTACTGTATCTGTTGTTACTCTCGATTCGGACGATATGAAAGGACGCATTATTGGCCGCGAAGGTCGTAATATTCGTGCTTTCGAAGCTGCTACAGGTATCGATCTTATTATCGACGATACTCCTGAAGCTGTGGTTATTTCCGGATTTGATCCATTCCGCCGCGAAGTGGCTAAAAAAGCTCTCGAAAAACTTATGTTGGACGGTCGTATCCACCCAGCTCGTATCGAAGAAGTTGTCGAAAAAACTAGAAAAGAACTCGAAGACGAAATTATTAAAGTCGGCGAAAATGCCTTGCTTGAATTAGGTATTCATAATATGCATAAAGAATTGATCCGCCATATCGGTAAGATGAAATACCGCTCTAGCTATGGTCAAAATCTTTTGAACCACTCTATCGAAGTTGCCTATATTTCTGGTATTATGGCTGCAGAATTAGGGCTCGAAACTCAAGTAGCAAAACGTTCTGCCCTTTTGCATGATATTGGTAAATGCGTCGATAAAGATACTGAAGGTCCTCACGCTTTGATTGGTTTTGAATTAGCCAAAAAGTATAGAGAAAACCAAATTGTGTGCAATGCTATTGGTGCTCACCACGAAGATATTGAAATGGAATCACCTTACGCTGTTTTAGTTCAAGCTGCTGATAGTATCAGTGGTGCTCGTCCTGGTGCCCGCCGCGAATCACTCGAAAATTATGTCAAACGTCTTCAAAAACTTGAAGCTATTGCTGAAAGTTTCGAAGGTGTTGGCAAAACTTTTGCTATTCAGGCTGGTCGCGAAGTTCGTGTTATTGTTGAACCTGAAAAAGTTGATGATCCTACTTCTGATACAATGGCTATCGAAATTGCTAAACGTATCGAAAGCGAAATGGAATATCCAGGTCAAATCAAAGTTACTGTTATTCGCGAACGTCGCAGTGTGGCATTAGCTAAATAAGACTCTTGAAAATTCTTATCATAAGCCGTTTGATTTTTTACAAACGGCTTTTTTTTTACTTTTTACTCTTAAATTTTCATTTGATTTTAGTATTTTTGCATCAAATTATTTTTATAAGGTGACCTATGATAAATGTTTTTAATAAAAAAGATGTTAATGAATTAATCGCTAGAATAAACAAATTGAAAGCAGATAGCCAGCCAAATTGGGGCACTATGTCTGTCGAAAAAATGCTTGCCCATTGCAATGTTACTTATGAAATGGTCTATGAAAGCAAGCATCCACGTCCGAGTGCTTTTATGAGGTTTGTTTTGCGTGTGATTGTAAAGCCAACTGTTGTAAATGAAGTCCCTTATAAGCAGAATCTTAAGACTGCTCCTGCTTTCATTATTTCGGATGAACGAAATTTTGAAATCGAAAAGTCAAGACTTATTGAATATATTACTAAGACTTGTGAGCTTGGCGAAAATTTCTTCGATGGTAAGGAATCTCTTTCATTTGGCAAACTCAATAAATATGAGTGGAACAATATGTTTGCCAAGCATCTCGATCATCACCTCAGACAATTTGGAGTTTAAATACTCTAGCGTTCAGAATAGTCTTGATGATAATATGTTGCTATTCGTTTAATTTGATCAATAGATTATGAGATAATTATAAGAGAAAAGTTATGATTAATAAGTCAATGATTATTCTATTTGTAAAAGATGCTGATAGAGCTAAAGAGTTTTATTCTTCGTTGTTTAGAAAATTACCCGAACTTGACGTTGAGGGAATGACTGAGTTTGTCATTTCTGATCAATTGACTCTTGGTTTGATGCCAATTATCAATATTAGAAAAGTATTGGAAAATCAAAATTTTGATAATATTGAAAAGAATGTAGTAAGACATGAACTATATCTCTATGTAGATGATTTGGATTATGAATTCGAAAATGCCATCAAATCAGGAGCTGAATTGATTAGTCCAATACAAAGACGGAATTGGGGCGATCGTGCTTGTTATTTTGCCGATCCCGAAGCTAATATTTTTGCGTTTGCAGATAAAAATTAATTTTATCTATTAAATATTAGAAATATAATCTGAAAAACAAGAAAACTAAGGAAAGATATAGTAATTGATTGAAGTTTTTTCAGTTTGTGAATTGATTTTGAAACAATATAGAAATAAAATAGAAAAGCAAAAAGGTAAATACTAATAGAAATCCAAAGCAATGTTCTCCAAATAGTCGGGCTGTTCATAGCAATTTCATGTTCATTAGGATTAATCCAAGCCATAGCAGAAGAAAAACTCATAATCAGATCGTGCACAAGAGTGCCCCACATAGCAATAGAGATTGCTAAAGCAACAGCAGCAAAAGTTATATCAAAATTAACATCAGATCCAAATAATTTAGATAGTAAATGCATAAAAACTGAACAAGCAAACCAAGACAAGAGAATGCTTGGAGCAAGCAAAAACTGGTTGTAATAATAGTAAGATTCTTTCGGAATATTCAGCCATGGAGTGAAAACCGATGGAGCACCATTAGCATAAGCTAGAAAAACATACATTAAAGTATAGCCAATAATAGGAATAAGAATATAAGCAAAGGCATATTTGATTATATTACGAGAATTAGCAAATTCAGAAAAAGCATAGCTTGGTTTGAAAAATGCGCTAAAATAGAATTTCCAAAACATATAAATTAACTCCTAAAATTTATCAAAAATAGGAGTAAAAAATTATAAATTCAATTATAAAAAGATGAATTGGTAATAATGGAAGATAAGTAGTCAAAATAAGCCAATAAAAAAACTGCTCCAAAATTGGAGCAGCTTTTTTTATATCTACAGCATGAGTGCCATAAAAGAAAACTATTCAGCTTGAGCAGCAGCAGCAGCAGCGGCTGCTTCAGCGTCAGCTTTAGCTTTTGCAGCAGCAGCTTCTTCAGCAGCTTTAGCAGCAAGTTCAGCTTTGATTTTGTTTTCTTTTCTCTTAACGCGCAATTCTTTACGGCGAATGTAGCGTTTAGCGGCAACTTCCTGATGTTTTGCAACCTGAGCATCGATTTCTTCTTTAGCAACTCCTTTGATAGTGAGGTGCTTGCGAAGTAGAACACCATCGTAGCTCAGCAAAAGACGTACAACATCTGTTGGTTGAGCACCAACTGTAAGCCAATGAACAGCTCTGTCGTGATTAATTTTGACTGCACTTGGTTTGTGATGAGGATCAAAATATCCTAATCTTTCCAAAAATGCACCATCACGGCGTGCTCTTCCATCAACTGCAACGATGTCGTAAATTGGGTGGTGTGCTCTACCCTTACGTCTTAATCTCAGTTTAACCATGTTTTAAAACCTTCAATTAAAGTAATTAGTAAAAATTAAATACCAAAACCACCGGGCAGACGAGGCATAAATCTGCTGCGCTTGCCTTGTGAGATTGTTTTCATAAGTTTTTGCATTTCTTCGAATTGTTTGAGCAAGCGGTTAACGTCTTGGACGCTAGTGCCGCTACCTTTGGCAATTCTAATACGGCGCGAGCCGTTAATAATTTTTGGAGTAGTGCGCTCAGCTTTTGTCATCGATAAAATAATAGCTTCGACTTTGCCAAAAGCTTTATCATCGATAGTAACATTTTTCATAGCTTTGTCCATACCAGGAATCAAGCCTAAAAGATCGCGCATAGAGCCCATTTTTTTGATAGTATTCAATTGGGCAAGAAAATCGTCGAAAGTAAATTGGTTTTTACGAATCTTTTCTTCTAATTCTTTTGCTTGAGCTTGATCGAATTGCTGTTCAGCTTTTTCGACAAGTGTAAGGATATCGCCCATACCAAGAATACGAGAAGCAATACGTTCGGGGTAGAATGGTTCGAGCTGATCTAACTTCTCGCCCATACTAGCAAATTTGATTGGCTTGCCAATCACTTTAAGCACAGACAAAGCTGCACCACCGCGAGTATCGCCATCAAGTTTGGTAAGTACAATACCAGTGAGGGCTAATCTATCATTAAAAGCTTTAGCAGTAGTAACCGCATCTTGTCCGATCATCGCATCGCAAACGAATAGAGTTTCAGTGGGCTTAACTGCTCCGGCAATATTTTCGACTTCTTGCATCATTTCTTCGTCGATAGTCAAACGACCGGCAGTATCGACGATAACAATGTCACGAGCAAATTTTTTGGCATAAGTAACTGCATTTTGAGCAATAGCAACTGCATCTTTCGAATCTTCGGAAAACACAGGAATTTTGCTTTGTTCGCCTAATTGTTTCAATTGCAAAATAGCAGCCGGACGGTGAATGTCGCATGCAACAAGCAATGGCTGGCGACCTTTTTTGCGTAAGCTCTTGGCTAATTTGCCGCAAAAAGTAGTTTTACCGGAACCTTGCAATCCAGCAACCATAATAACGGTAGGCGGTGCAGGCGAAAAGTTAAGTTCAGTAACTTTGCCACCCATAGTTTCGACAAGTTCGTCATGGACTATCTTGACGATTAATTGATCTGGCATAAGTTTGCCCTTGACTTCGGTGCCTATTGCTTTTTCTTTGACCGTATCGACAAACTCTTTTGCAACGTGTAGATTTACGTCTGCCTCGAGCAGAGCGCGGCGAATCTCACGCATTGCTTCACTGATGTTTTCTTCGCTTATTACTGTCTGGCCTCTAAATTTCTTTAACGCCAGTTCTAATTTCTCTTGTAATGTCTCAAACATAATCTATCACGTATATTTATAGAACTACAAAATTAATACTATTTACTAATATTTACAAACAATAATTGCATTTAAATATAAGGATAATTAGTGATTTATTGGTAGGAATCGAAAAATAAATAAAAATTAATTAACTTTTTTGTGATTTAGGTGTATTATTAGTAAATAAAAATATATTTGATTGATAATTGTCTAAATGATGAGTAATAAGAAGTTAAGGAATTTATGGCCAGGGCAGACGATAATTGGATTAATTCGGCAACATTATACATTATTGATGATGATGCAGAACATTTGTTTTTTATTAAAAACAAATTGGCTCCTCTCGGATATAGAATAATTACTTATTCTGACTCCGATGTTGCTCTAAATTCTATTGATAAATCCAGTGAGGGGCTAATTGTTGTTGACTATCTGCTCCCAAACACTAATGGGTTGGAATTTATCGAAAAACTTCATGCTAAAGGTATTAATCTTCCTTTTGTTATTGTTACCGGATTTGGTGATGAAGAGCTGGCTGTGAAAGCTCTTAAAATGGGAGCTACT
>CAZBNQ010000049.1:6824-12342 GCA_964493035.1 uncultured Hyphomicrobiales bacterium
TATTGTGAAAAATAGAGATTATATATCGATTCTCCCTGCCAAAATTACTGAAGCTATCGAAAAATATACTTTTACAAAAAGAATTAATAGAGCTGAAATTGCTCTTCGTGAAAGCGAAGAAAAATTTAGAAAATTAATTTGCAGCTCACAAGAAGGAATTGCTCTTATTTCTCCTGATGGAGATGTGCTTGAATGGAATGATTCTTTGTATAATCTTACTGGTATTGCCCGAGAGCAGGCTATCACGATGAAACTCTGGGATATTCCCACTCTTTTTCTGGAAAACGCTAGTAAAACTCCAGACAAATTTGAATATTTGAAAAAGGTTACTCTTCAGAGACTTAGCAATATTGTTAGCCAAGGCAAACCCAGTATTTACGAACGCAAAGTAAGCAATGTGGATGGCAGTTCGCGAATAGTATCAATGATATCATATCCGGTATTTACTGATAATCAAATTTATATTTGCTCGATGATGCGTGATGTGACAAACGAAGCATTGCTCCGACGCAAATTAAACTATAGGATTCAGTTTGAATCTCTTCTGAACGAAATATCAACAAGACTTATTAATTTAAGAATTGAAGAAGTAGAAGAAGAGATAAATTTTGCTTTAGAAATAATTTCGGTCTTTTGCAATGCAAATGGTAGTGCTTTATTCGATTTTAATGGCTTTAACTTGAGCTGTTCGAATCGCTGGCTGCCGGAGATGTCTATTGAATCATTTTC
The DNA here is from genome assembly GCA_964493035.1 of uncultured Hyphomicrobiales bacterium. Lineage (GTDB taxonomy): Bacteria > Bacteroidota > Ignavibacteria > Kapaibacteriales > UBA2268 > JAUQWR01. The sequence continues at coordinate 7,554 of CAZBNQ010000049.1, forward strand.
GACTAATCCTCATAAGCTTGGTTTTGATAAATGGTTGCACAGAAAATTGCTTTCTAATGATTTCCAGATTGTTAATTATAATAGGTTTTATTCGAAGCTTACTCCTGACGCAGAACTTACTGCCTTTATGGATGAATTCGATCTGAAAAATTTATTGATTATTCCTGTTTTGATTCACGAAAAGCCGGTCGGTGTCTTCCTGTTATTTAATAGCGAATTAGAAACAATCTGGTCTGACGAAGATTTGACTTTGATCAAAACTTTCAGTGAGATTGTATTTAACTCGAAGGATAGGACAAAATATGAATTTATGATCCAATCGGATCTAAAACTTCATACTGCAATCGCAGAAATTAGTTCAGCTTTTATAGCTCAAAAATCAATAAATGATGTAGTCAATTTATTATTAGAAAAAGCCTTAAATATAAGTGAGGCAGACTTTGGATTCCTCTATTTAAAAAATGAAAATAATGAATATAAGATCGATTCTATTACTTTAAAAATTTATAATTCGCTATACCAACATTATTACAGCGGATTCAATCCGGAGGAATTGATAGGCATTTGTTCTAAAGAGATTAATAATGAATTCAGTTTTACTCTCGATAATAATTTATTAAGCTATGAAACCTATACAAAACTCCCGATAGACATAAATGATGAGCACTTCGGATGTATGTTTATTGCCAAAAAAGGTACAGAAATAAGTTCTTATGCACAAGATAGTATAGAGAAAATATTATCAACTTTTTCTATAAGCTTGAATAGATGGCAGATACTCGAAAAATTGCGTAAAAGTGAAGAAAATTATAGATTAGTTACAGAAACTGCCAAAGATTTTATTATTGTTATTAATGATGATAATAAGGTGATTTTTGCAAATAAATCTGTGCTGGAAGCTACTGGTTACGATAAAACAGAAGTAATTGGTGCTGGTGCAGAGAATTTTTTGTTGCAAAAATATAAGGAGTGGACTCCGCAGCGTATCAAGAATAGACTTAGTATAGATGGTACTATTATACGTTTTCTTGAGATCTGTGCTAAAAGTGGAGAAGTAATACCATTAGAAACTCTTGTAACTCCATTTTCTCACTCAGGTAGTAACGATGCGGTTTTAATTATTGGTAGGGATTTGCGCGAAAGATTTAAAGCCGAAAGTGCGCTTAGCGAAAGCGAGCATAAGTATAGAGTTTTGATTGAGCAAGCATTTGATGGCATATATCTAATCCATAATAATCACTACGAATATGTGAATTCGAAATTCTGCGAAATGACCGGATATTCCGAAAAGGAACTTCTTTCGCATGATTTCGATTTTAATGTTATGCTCGATGATGAGTCTCGTGCTTTTATGGCAGACCGATACCAAAAAAGAATAAATAATCTTCCAATTGATAATCAATACGAAATTAGAGTAAAAAGGAAGGATGGCAGCGTAATAGATGTTGAAGTAACAACTGTACCGCTCAAGCTTGGAGATGAAATATTAGTGCAAGGCATTATGCGCGATATCACTGAACGCAAAATGTATGAACGCAAAATTATTGAGCGCGACGAAGTTTTGGAGATTATTAGTTATGGTGCTGAGCAATTCCTAAAAAATAAAAATTGGCGAGATAAAGTTCAAGATTTTATTAATAAGCTTAGAATTGCTACTAAGTCTTCTACTGTTATGCTTTATGAATATGAAGTAGATGAAAATCAAGAATATATTGCTCATTTGATTTATTATTCTACTGATAATCCTCCTGTTTTTAACAAGAATTACGATGAATTTAGGCAAATAAGATTAAATAACGATGAGAGATTTGAATTTTATAAAGCTCTTAAGTCTCACAAAATATTATCAGATGAATATGGCGATACAAATGATCTGCTTAGAAGCCATACGGGAGATATAAAATCATTCACAATTCTTCCAATTTTTTGTGGTAATACTTTATGGGGCAATATTGGTTTTAATGTTACTGATAGATATAGAAAATTAGACAAGCAGGAACTTGAGCTTTTGGAGACTGTTGCCAATTTGATAGGCAGTGCAATTTATCGTGATATGATTCAAGATGAATTGAATAGTATTAATACTCAACTCGAAAAACGAGTCTACGAAAGGACTGCCCAGTTGTCTGATACTTTGATCGAACTTAGAGAAGAAGTAAGCAATAGGAAAAGAGCTGAAGAAGAATTGCTCAAAGCCAAGGATGATATCGAACAAGCTTATGAAAAGGAAAAGGAACTATCGGAACTTAAGGGCAAGTTTATATCTATGATTTCTCATGAATATAGAACTCCATTGACAATAATTCAATCGTCAACATATATTTTGGAGAGAGCTCTTCAAGTTGCGGATGTTGATTTAGGCAATAGGCATCTCGAAAGAGTACGAATTGCTGTAAAACAAATGGTAGATCTGCTCGAAAACGTATTAGTAAATCAAAGAATAGAAACTCAGGAAGTAGAATCGCCACTTAAACCATTAAATATAGTTCAATTGACTTACGAAGTGATTGAAGAAGTCAATATTATTGATAGAAATAAACATAAAATTGAGTTTGAATCCAGACTTAAACATGAAATAATAAACAGTGATGAAAATCTTTTGCACTTGATAATCAACAATCTATTGTCTAATGCAACAAAATATTCACCAATGGATACCATAATAAAAGTAACATTATGCGATGATTTGAATTTCACAAAGATAAAAGTGGAAGACAAAGGCAGCGGGATAAGTGCAAAAGATCAAAAGTATTTGTTTACTCCATTCTATAGAGGCGAAAATTGTGGCAATGTGGTTGGAGTGGGATTAGGCTTGTCTTTAGTAAAAAGTTCAGTAGAGATGCTTAAAGGCAAAATAGAATATTCGACAGAAATTGGAAAAGGTTCGATGTTTGAAGTAATAATTCCCAAGAATTTATAAATTATTATTTAGCAGCGAAAATCGATAATGATCTCTCCAAAAGCCACCTAATCTCAAATAGCCGAAGCAAATTCCTTCGAAATTAAAATCAAATTTTTTCAAAATATGTTGTGAAATATCGTTTTCCGGCAAAACGTAAGCCTCAATTCTATGGAGTTTTAGCTCATTAAAGACATATTCAATAACGTGTGAAAGGCATTCAGAAATCACAGATTTATTTAGCATGTTTTTGTCTGCTTTAAAGCCTAAAACACAAGAACTGACCGCACCAAAAATAATATTAGATAAAGAAATATCAGCAATAATATTATCATAGACTTCGTCTTTTTTATCGAACACAAAAAGCCTTGTGAGCCTGCTTTCCATAAGCAGATTAAATTCATTCCAGAGAGCTTCAATCTGGTAGGCAGGCGAATAGAAATTTTCGGGTAAGTCCGGTATTGAATTTTTGAAATGCAATTTATTTCTAAAGTAATAATCACTTACTTTTAGGTATTCTTCAGGATTTATATTTCTTAATATAAATCTTTCTGTTTCGATAATTTTTTCCGGATCTATCATATTCATAACTTTTTTTCAAATTTGTTTATATAATCAATATAGACAGACAAATGGAAAAAAGATTTCAGGGCAAAACATGAAAGAAAAAAACAAGTTAATTGTTTCGTTAGTATTTGGGCTGATAGGCTTTTTCGGCTCATTCCTATCAATTGAACTTAAGTTACCTGATGTAACCTTGTCCTTTATATGGAGTTTGATTTTTCCGTTGGTAGTGAGTTTAGCTTGGGGAAGGAAATATGCTGTATTAAGTTCAGTATTGGGATTGGCCGGTTTTTTCCCATTTTTTGTTTGGACTAATAATGGTTGGGGAGCTATTGTAGTTAGTGTAGTATATATATTTTGGTTCTATTTGAACGCTTATTTTGCAGAAAAAAGAGAATTATATAAAAGTACGATTTTCAATATATACATTGTAAACTTATTCTTCTTCTCTGTTCTCGCATTAGTATATCTAATATTTTTATACAACTTAAGCCAATTAAATCCGGCATTTTGGGCGCCGAATTCCAAGCCTATAAGATTTGATGTGGTAGTAGCAATTGTAATCAAGTCAATTTTAAATCTAACGATAATTGTTGTTGTGGCTGATGTTTTGCTACATTTACCTTTTATAAGAATAATATTGAAATTGAGAGAAATAAAAGCAGAATTTAATGTTTATTTATATTATGCTATTTCGACTTTAGTTGGAATTGCAGTGTGGTTAGGGTTTGAATTACTAAGTTATTTTCTACATTATAATCAATTGAATTTTGATTTAGCAAGCATATTCAATTTTGAATTTGGCCTGACAACTGTTATGATAGTTGCCGGATGCCTATTAGTGACGTCGATAATCATAAATGAAATAAATAAAAAACAAGCCCTTGAATATGATTTGCTCGAAAGTGAAGTAAGATTTAAGACAGTATTTACTAATAGTGATTCAATAATGCTTGTGATAGATCCAAACGATCTGAGAATAATTGATGCAAATCCTGCTGCAACAAAATTTTATGGTTATACTTTAGCTGAAATAAAAAATACTTTTGTTTATGATATTAATACTAGTCCTAAAGAAGTACTCCTTTCAACCGCAAAAGAAATACTAATTGACAAAAAATCAAAATTCGATTCGATTCATAAAAATTCAAAGGGAGAAGAGCATCCTGTAGAAATATCCAGTTGTATAATATCAGAGCATGGCAAAATGAAGATATTTAGCATTATAACTGATATTACCGATAGAGTGAAAGCTCAGACAGAATTAATGAAAATGAATTTGAATTTAGAAGAATTAGTAAATGAAAGGACAAAAGAATTAGAGTT
>CAZBNQ010000050.1:0-12278 GCA_964493035.1 uncultured Hyphomicrobiales bacterium
ATATAATAATTCAATTTTATGTGGTTTTGCAGGTGCTACTGCAGATGCATTCACTTTGCTTCAAAGATTTGAAGAAAAAATTGAATCACACAGAGGTAATCTCTATCGTGCTTCCATAGAATTAGCAAAAGATTGGCGCACTGACAGATATTTGCGCAAGCTCGAAGCTATGCTCGCAGTTATGACTAATAAAGAAGCTTTGCTTATCAGTGGCACTGGCGATGTTATTGAGCCTGAAGATAAGATTATTTCGATTGGTAGCGGTGGTCCTTATGCACTATCTGCTGCTCAGGCTTTATTAAAGCATTCGACCCTATCGGCTAAAGAAATTGTTGAAGAATCTTTAAATATTGCAGGCAATATTTGTATTTATACAAATCTGCATATCACTTTAGAAGAACTTTAATATATACAAAAATAAACAAAAATGGCTGCCACTTGAAAAAATGGCAGCCATATTTTTTTATCAAAAGTAAATCATTAAAATCGTTCTTTAATCACGCTGTCAGTTCCAGGCAAGATTGGAGCAACTGTTTCTTGAATGTTTGTACGTGGAATGCTTGAAATACCACTTACAATAGCCCATTTATTGTTTTCTTTCTTAAGAGTGCGAGCAACTCTCAAAAAATAAGTAGCTTCAAAATTAGCTTTTTTCACGTAGAGAGGTATCCCAAAAACAATAGAAGCAAGATTGGCGTTTGGGTCAACTTCGATATAAACATCAGTCAAGTCGCCATATTTCATAATATCATATTCTTTCCATTGTGCAGTCATTTTGTCCTTGTACTCTGCGAAAGAAGAAATCACTTCGCCAGAATCAGTGCCAAAGAATTTGACTTCTCCGGCTAAAGTTTCGACCATTTCGGTGAAATTTTTTCTTTCAGCGGCTCTGTTGTATGCTTTAATAGTTTCTATTACCGCTTTTTTCTCTTTGTCAATTTGTTCTTGACTTAAGTATCGCGGCTCGCTTTGGCAAGAAACCATTAAGAAGTAGGCAGTAGTCAAAAGTAGTACTAATTTTTTCATAAGCTCTCCCGTCAATCATGAGGACTAAAAATCTATTTAAATAATTAAATCCTATCTTTAAAATTTATAGACAAATGAAATCAATTTGTATTGCGAACCATTTATAATTAATGCATATTTTGAGTAATCATCATTATTTTTTTCTGTCATTTTATCAGCTTTTAAAACTGCAAGAGCACTTACAGTGCCGATAACAGCACCAAAACAAACATCAGAAAACCAATGTTTGTCTTTATAAATGCGTGCAGCACCGGTTGAGAGAGCTAAAGTATATAATCCGCCATAAGCCCACCATTTGTCGATTCGGCCGGCTAGTGTGGTTGCTATTGCAAAAGCCATAGTTGTGTGCCCTGATGGGAATGAATTGTATCGATCTTCAATTTCTGCCCATTTGAAATCAGTATTTCCTAGCTCGTTATAAGGTCTGGCACGTCCTGCAACGACTTTGATTGTAGTAGTAGTAAGCCCAGCCAATAAGCAAGATTCAAGCACTAATCGTCCGGTAGTTCTGGTGTAATTGTCATTAAAAGCTAATCCTCCGAGATAAAGCCCACCTGCAATAGTAGCAGCAGTAATTGGCTCACCGCCCCAATTGACAATGTCGAAGTATTTATCAAGTGTTTTGGTATGATTATCTTTGAAGAAATCACGAATGGGATCGTCTGCAAGAAAAGCTAAAGCAACTCCTCCAGTCAATGCACCTGCAATAGCAATGTCATTTCCATCCATTGAGCCTATATTGTGCCATACATTTTCTGCATCATTGCCCATAGCTTTAAAATCAAAACTGATTTTATCTGATGCTGATTGAGCAAATAGATTGGTTTGGAAAATAAAAAAAATGGCTAATATTTGAATTTTAACTAGTTTTGTCATAAAAACATTCTTTCCTATTATAATTTTGTTTTCAATTTAATAATAAGTAAGTTAATTTTGAAAAAGAAAAAATGACATTATAAAAAAAATGAGCATAAAATGAGGAATTTCGGGTATCTGCAAAAAAGGTCAGAATATAACATTATACTGAATTATATCAATAATCCGGTAAGTTCAATCGAATATGATTCGCGCAAATGCAAGGAAGACTCGTTGTTTGTTGCTATTCGTGGTGAATCATTTGATGGGCATGATTATATAGACCAAGCAATTAGCAATGGTGCTAAGTTCATTGTTTGCGAAGTATTGCCTAAAGAAATTTTACCAAACATATCTTATATGACAGTAAATAATTCCCGAAAATCATTGGCTGAATTATCTCATGCTTGGTATGACTATCCCTCAAAAAAAATGAAAATGATTGGGATTACAGGCACTAATGGCAAAACGACTATTACTTTTCTCCTTAAGGATATACTCGAAAAGGCTGGTCTTAAGACTGCAATTATAGGTACTACAGGTATATTTTTTGGAAATGAGAAAATTCCGGCAACTCATACTACTCCGGAATCTCTCGAACTATCGGGTATACTCAATACTTTAGTCGAAAAAGGAGTCGAATATACTATTATGGAAGTATCTTCGCACGCATTGATGCAATATAGAGTATTCGGAATTGATTTCTTGTTTGCAGGATTTACTAATCTGACTCACGATCATCTTGATTATCATAAAAACATGGGGCATTATGCTTCTGCAAAAAAGATACTTTTCGACTCCATGCGCCCCGAAGGATATGCTGTATTTAATGCCGACGATCCTTATTCAAAATTTATATTATCTACTTGTAGAGCTGAAAAAATCGAAGGAATTTCAAGAAATGACTCTGATTGGATAATTAAAGATGAAATTTTAGACTTGGATAGTAATAAATTCTGCTTGATCAAGAAAAATAAATTTGAGATCAGTATTAAAACTCCACTAATTGGAAGATTTAATAATGATAATTTGACTGTAGCAATTGCAATAGCAAATGCATTAGGAATAGATGTAAACACAATCAACGAGGCAGTGAGCAGTGCAATAGGTGCTCCGGGCAGAATGCAGAGAATATTGCTAAGCAATGGTGCAGTAGGAATTGTTGATTATGCTCATACTCCTGATGCACTCCAAAAAGCTATCCTATCATGCAAAGATGTGATTGAAAGTGCTGAAGCAGATGGTGCAAAACTAATTTGTGTGTTTGGCTGCGGTGGGAATCGCGATACTGCAAAGCGCCCTGAAATGGGCAAGATTGCTGGCGAATTTGCTGATTTCACCATTATTACTGACGATAATCCCAGAATGGAAAATTCATCAGATATATTAGCTATGATAGAATCAGGTATTGATCATGAATTTGCTCATAAGTATCAAATAATAGCTGATAGAGCTAAAGCAATCGAAAAAGCCTTTGAAATGAGTAATAAAAATGATATTATTCTTGTTGCAGGCAAAGGTCATGAAAATTATCAGATTATCGGAAAAGACAAAATTCATTTCGATGATGCAGAAGAATTATTCAAGTACAGATAAAAATGTATTGATAAAATTTAAATTTATAAGTATTTTAGATTGAAATAATTAATAATAAAGAGAAATTAGAATATGCTTTATTATCTGGCAATGTGGCTCCAGCAAGCATTTGATCCTCCCGGAATGGGGATGTTTCAGTATATAACTGTCAGAGCGGCGGCTGCAGCTATTTCTGCACTGCTTATTAGTTTTATATTTGGACCTAAGATTATCCGCAAATTGAGAAATAATCAAATTGGCGAACAAGCTAAAAGAGAATTGGCGTCGGTAGGCAACCACTCACTAAAAGCAGGTACTCCAACTATGGGCGGTCTGATAGTTTTGTCTGCTCTGCTGATACCAACAATATTATGGGCAGATATGAAAAACATGTTTGTCATTTTAATTGTGCTTATAACTGCTTGGCTTGGCGGTGTCGGATTTTTGGATGATTATCTCAAAGTGATAAAAAAATTGCCTAAAGGATTGATTGGTCGCTATAAAATTGTAGGACAGGTTGCAATTGGGCTTATAGTCGGCTCTGTTATATTCTTTTTTCCAGAAACTTTTTCAAAATCTTTCGATAATTTTAATACATTGACTACACTTCCTTTTGCTAAGAATTTAAATTTTGATTTTGGATTGCTATATATACCTGTTATGGTCTTTATACTTACTGCAACTTCTAATGCAGTCAATCTTACCGACGGGCTTGATGGTCTGGCAATCGGCACAGTAGGCATTGTTATGCTGGCATTGGCTGTTATTGCTTACGTTAGTGGTAATGCTGCATTTTCAGAATATTTGAATATTATGTATTTGCCAGGATCGGGCGAATTGACAATTTTTGCAGCAGCTTTGGTCGGAGCAGCACTAGGATTTTTATGGTTCAATTCATATCCCGCTCAAGTATTTATGGGCGATACCGGATCGCTGGCTCTTGGCGGAGCAGTTGGTGGATTGTGCATATTGCTTAAAAAAGAATTCCTTCTTCCTATATTAGGGGGAATATTTTTTGCTGAAGCAATTTCAGTTATAATACAAGTGTCATATTTTAAATATACTAAAAAGAAATACGGCGAAGGTCGAAGACTCTTCAAGATTGCTCCTATTCACCACCATTTCGAAAAATCTGGATGGCATGAATCTAAAATAGTTACTCGATTTTATATTATAGCGGTGATCCTTGCTATTATTACAATGGCTACGTTTAAGCTAAGATAATGAAATATATACTATTATGCAAACAGCTCGACAATGATTTGTCGGGCTGTTTTGCTTTAATTATATAATTATTAAAGCAAAACCTATAAAATTTGTACATTTATAAAATTGGAAAATGAATTTATTTGTTAAACGAGTGTTTGAAGTTAGAGTTGAATAAATAATTATATAATTATCATTAAAACATATCAGTTCAATAATTGCTCTATAACATATTAGAAAAGAATCGATACATAGGAAGATACAAACCGATAAAAATATATCGATATATTTTACCGATACTAAATAATTAATAAACTGCTTGCTTGCTTGGATGAATCTAAATATGAATTAATTAAGTATTAATATATTGTAATCCGTGAAATTCAATTATGTTGATATATATAGATCTAGTCGCCTATCTGCGATAAGTATTTGTTGTAAATGTTGATAAATAAATGAAAATATATATCTTACTTTAATAATTGATATAGTAATAAAAATAAATAAAAATATAATCTTATGATCCCATAAGGCATTGACGGGTTTTCTTTCTTAAGCAAAGGAAATCCGTTTTTTTATTCTTCATCAGAAATAACACATCTTTCTAAATCAGTGTCAGGAATATTGTCTATAAATCTAGATGGGCGGCTCAAAACAAATCCGGTTTCTCTATCGTAAATATTAACCGGATAGCTAATGTATAGCTCATCTTTAGCTCTTGTGCAAGCTACATAGAAAAGCCTGCGCTCTTCTTCCATCGATTCCAGATTATCGCCAGATTTTGCTGATGGAAATCTCCCTTCTAATGCCCAAATCAGAAACACTGCTTTCCACTCGAGTCCTTTGGCGGAGTGAATGGTAGAAAGAGTTAGGAATTCATTTTCATGATCGTCAGGCAAGATGTCGCCTAATGTATCAGTTGGTGGATCAATTGCCATATCGTTTAAAAATGAGTTGAGCGAACGGTATGATTCTGCAATTGTAGCAAAAGTGTCTATATCTTTTTGCCTTTTTGCATAATCATCATATTTACCTCTTAGGATTGGATGGTAATATTCAGATAGTTTAGCTGCAATCTCGCCTGGACTGAATTTTGAATCTGATATTGCCTGAAGTTTATCGAAGAGTATTTCGACAGATTCTCTTCCTCTTTTAATATTTTTTACATAAGAATAGTCATCAATAGATATCTTGCCCTCAATTAGCATAGATACTAAATCTTCGGCTGTCGATGGACCAACCCCATCAAGCAAAAGAAAAATTCGCTGCCATGATATAGCATCAAACGGATTGGATAATACACGCATCATTGCAAGCAAATCTTTGATGTGTGCGGATTCGACAAACTTCAATCCTCCAAACTTCTGGTAAGGAAGATTTGCCTTGCTTAGCTCGATTTCCAAATCGAATGAATGAAATCCTGAGCGAAATAAAACAGCAATCTCTGCTAAAGGTATTCCTTCCTCTCTTAGCTGAAGAATTTGATGAACTACAAATTCTGATTGCTCCCTTTCGGTTTTGCAACTGACCAGCAATGGGACATTAGAAGCAGTACGCCGAGTATATAATTCTTTTTCGTATTTGAAGAGAGCATCAGCTATTATCTTATTTGTGAGATTTAAAATAGCTTGAGTACTTCTGTAATTTTCTTCAATTTTATATATTTTACAATTTGAGAATGATTCCGGAAAAAAGAATATATTTTGTGCTTCGGCACCTCTGAAAGAATATATACTTTGAGCATCGTCGCCTACCGCCATGATGTTTTCTGTTTTGCCGGCAAGCAATAATACTATTTCATGTTGCAATCGATTAGTATCCTGATATTCATCAACAAGAATATATTTATACTTATTATTGATGTAGTTTAAAGTCTCTTTCGATGATTTTAATAATTTGAGAAGATTAAGTAGCAAATCATCGTAGGTCATAATATTATATCGAAGTTTATAAGATTCAAATTCGGAATGAACTTGGAGAATTCTTTCAGTTTCGTCTGAAAATCCTCTATAATTGGATTCAATAACTTCTTCGATAGTAATCCGTTTGTTTACAGCAGAACTAAAAATTGAAGCAAGTGTTGATTTTTGAGGAAATCTCTTTTTAGAACTGCTTAGCTTTAATTTTGTACGAATAGAATTAATAAGATCTTCAGTATCGGATTGATCTAGTACAGTAAAGTTTTTTTGATAACCAATTTTATCAGAAAATTGTTTAAGAGTAGATAATGCGAATGAATGGAAAGTACCACCGGAGACTTTTTCGCATCTTCCATCCAGAAGATTAGAAGCTCGGCGAAGCATTTCATTAGCAGATTTTCGAGTGAAAGTGAGTAAGAGAATAGACTCAGGAGCGATATTATCTTCGATAAGGCGAGAAACTCGATAAACAAGAGTGCGAGTTTTGCCAGTGCCGGCGCCTGCAATTACAAGAGCAGCCCCATCATTATGCATTACCGCATCATATTGAGCGGGATTAAGTTCATTCTGATAATTTATTCTATACCCAATTGATTTGGCAGCAGGTATAGAAGCAGCTTTTTTTAAGACAATTTTCTTCACATTAGCACTCGATAAAATTATTTGCAAAAATAAGCAGAAAATGTTTAATATTGTGTGTCGATAATTAGCCAATAGTTGAATAAAATCAAAAATATTGCAAGAAAGCAAAAAGAAAAACGAATAAAATTTAAAAAAAACAAAATAAAAACAGAAAAAAACTGTTAAAAGAAAAAAAAGTTAAATAAATTGCAAAATCAACCGATTATATAAATAAATTCTTGTAAAATAACAGGCATAGTTATGGAAGAAACAGAAAAACAAGAACCGGAAAAGCCGGAAAAGAAAAAGAAGAAAGAGAAGAAAGAAGGCGGCGGAGGCGGTTTGTCTTTGCCATTAATCATTGGTGCTGCATTTGGTATAATTATACTAATAGTTGTTAGTGTGATTATTGGTATTGTAGTTGCTAATAAATTTATGGGTGGGCACGAGACTGCCGAAGGTGATGCAAAAGGCAAAACCGAACAACAAGCCGGAAAAGAAAAGAAAGAAGATCCTTACAGCGAAGAAGAATCTTATCTTTCTAAGCTCGAAGGCGTGATGTTTATGGAAACCGGCAGAATAACAACTAACCCAAAGAATGGCTCGTCTATGTTTGTAGTTGTTAATTTAGCTCTTGAGTTCAAAAAAATGAACGAAGATAGCGAAGAATTAAAAGCTATAGCAGACAAAGAAGGAAAGTTGAACATGGAAAATCCTTTAGTCCAAAAAATGGTTGCTAAGATTAAAGGAAAAATCAATCAGATGATTGGCTCATATACTGAAGCAGAATTGCAACAGAATAGGCCAAATCTGCCTGAGATGTTCAAGAAAGAATTGAAACCGGTATTTAAAGAATTTGAATTAATGCTTGGCAATGTAAGCATCCAAGAATTTATCATTCAATAATATACCGGGGACGTCAAAGGATTGATGAGTAACCGTTAATATGGATGTTACATATTATTGATTGAATATTATGTCGGATGTATTATCACAGAATGAAATAGATAGCCTGCTCTCTGAGATGACCAGCGGGCGGGTTGATGTCGATGAGGTCTTAAGCGGTAAGTTTAAGAAAGGCGATATATCTAATTATGATTTTCGCCGACCTAATCGTATTTCTAAAAATCAGGTTCGTACTCTTCAGACAGTTCATGAAAGTTTTGCCGAAGTATTTGGTTACTATTTGGTGTCTAAACTTCAGACTGTTGTTGCTATTACTGTTACTTCTGTCGATCAGTTGTTCTACTCAGAATTTATTTTATCTGTATCCAATCCAAGCTGCTTATATGTGTTTGATATAGAAGGCACTGATGGCAGTGGTATTCTCGAAGTCAATCCTCAGCTTGCTCTTACAATAGTAGAAAGATTGCTGGGCGGATCGGCAGAAAATCCAATAAAGCCCCGCACTATCACTCCAATCGAACAAGCGGTAGTGAGAGGAATTGTTGAGCATGCACTATATGACTTGAGAAATGCATGGCGAGCAATTGCAGATTTGAACTTCAAATTTTCACGACTCGAGATGGAAGCTGATTTCGTTCAGGTAGCTCCATCTTCAGAAATCGTGGTTGTAATATCTTTCGATGTCAATGTCGGAGTACATACATTCTTGATGAATTTATGTTTTCCGACATTTGCACTTGAAGAAGTATTGGCAAAACTAAATCGCCAGCAAGTAACTACCTCAGTAGTAAGGCAAAGCCCCAAGAGAATGCGCGAAAATATGCAAGTGTTAAATCAGCAGATAGCAACAACATATCTGCCGATTATAGCAGAATTGGGCAAAACATCGCTAAACGTAGGTGAAATAATGGAACTAAAAGAAGGCGATGTGATTAAACTAAAGAAAAGAATAAATCAAGAATTAGAAATAATAATTGCCGGAAAACGAAAATTAGCCGGCAGGCCAGGCACTGTCGATGGAAAACGCGCAGTTCGTGTTACTCGTCCGCTTGCCGAAGAAGATTTAGTTGAAGAAGATCTTAGCTATAAAGAAAAGGAATCATAAATATGACAATGACTCAGGAAGAAATTGATGCCCTGATCTCGGGCGGTGGGCTTAGCGATGACGATACAAGCCTCGATTCTATGGATTTGGATGATGATTCCGGAACCAATGTTGCTGATGCCAAGTTTTCAGACTTGCAATTTGGATCCGAAGGCAGTATCTATTCGCCTCTTGATCCAAAATTGGAATTGCTCTATGACTTGCAGCTTCCTGTTTCTATCGAGTTGGGCAGAACTAATATGCTTATACGCGATATTTTGCGTCTGGGTAGAGGATCTGTTATCGAATTTGATAAACTTGTGAGCGAGCCTGTCGATGTACTTATCAATGGTAAAAAAGTAGCAGAAGGCGAAGTGGTTGTTATCGATAAGCATTTTGGTATTCGTATTACTACTCTCGTCGATCCTAGCGATAGATTACGCGGCGTCAGGAGATAATTTATGGATTCCGGTGTTATTAATGCTTTTTTAATGCTAGCTCTTTGCGTGGCTGTCTTAGGGCTTTTACTTTTTATAGTAAAACGCTTTACTAATAAAATGAAGCCAAGCGGTGAATTAGTAGAATTAAAAATTTTAGCTAAGCTGAATCTTCAGCCTAAGACTAATCTTCTTGTGGTTTCTGCTGCTGGAAAAAAATTGTTGATTGGTGTTTCAGAAAAAAATGTAAATCTTATTGCTGATTTAGATGCTGATTCGTTAGATTCTAACTCAAATAAATCCGAAAAAAATGATTTCGCTGATTTGTTGTCCAATTTAAATAGCTCTGCGGCCAAGCCAAATATTAAAATTAAAGAAAAACTCGAAAAACCTTTGGCTCCAGAAGAATTATCTTTCAAAAGTTTTTTAAAATCAACATTTAAATCGAGTTGATAAAAAAAAGTTTTGGAAGTTTTCCACAACTTTGCTATTTTTAAAATTCTTAAAAGTGTAATTTTTAAATAAGGAAATATAAAAATGTTGACAGTAATGACGATATTGATGATTATTTTAGCTGTATTGTTGATTTTAGTTGTGATACTACAACCTGGAAAAGGTGATATGATCTCAGGTATGGGTGGTTTGAATACTGCTTTTTCATCAATGGTTGGTAATCGTCAGGCAGCTAATATTCTTCAAAAAATTACAATTGGTTTTGCAGCTGCAATTATTATTCTTTCAGTTTTGACTAATGTGTTCTTTGTTTCTCAAACAGGACCAGCTATCGAAAAAGCTCCAACTGAAGGACAAACTGCACCAATGCAAACTGCTCCAACTATGCCGATGCCTACTCAGGCTCCAACAAAGTAATTTTGTAATAATTGATATATTAAGAGCTTGCATTAATTTCATGCAAGCTCTTTTTTTTTAATAATATTTAAGCTTTTTAATCGATTAATAAGATATCTGAATTTTCAATGGTGTTTTTATGTTTCTAAATAAACTTAGCTTGAAAAATAAGTTGTTGGCTGTATTATTGCCTTTAGGTATTGTCTATTCTGCTGCAGTTGCTTACTACTTTTTTGATACATCCAATTCAATTATAAGAAATACAACTTTAGAATCTGAAAAGAAAAACTCTGCAATTCTGCAAAATTTAATAAATGAACATCAAAACAAAGCATTGATAATTGCTAAGATTTTTGCAAGCTCGCCATTTGTTGAATCTGCTTATTTGAATACGGACGAAAAAGCCGGAAGCGATTTTCTGATGAATGCTGTTAAACCGCAAATTGATGCTATTCTGAGCGACCATGATATTAAAGATTTTCAAATTCATTATCATAAATATCCTGCCAAAAGCTTTCTACGCACTTGGACCAACAAGAGATTTGATGATTTGTCTAAATTTAGACCAACTATACTCGAAGTGGCAAAAACACAAAAGCCTTTGAAAGCTATCGAATTTGGCGTTGGTGGTTTTGCTGTTAGAGGTATTGCCCCTATTTTTGTCCATCAGCAATATGTCGGTTCTGTTGAGTTTTTATACGAAATAAAAGATATTTTGAGCTTGATGTCTAGCGATAAAAAAAATGCAGGTGTTTTCAATTTAGTTGATGCTAGTGTTGCCGAAACCGCTTTAAAAAAAGATCAGATCGAAAAATTCTATAATAAAAAAATTTTGGATTACTATATTTCCAATCCAAATTCTGATTGGATCAAACCCGAAGAATTGATTGATGAAGAAACTCAAAAGCTGATTAAATCAAGTAACGAATTGCAAATTGGAAGCAAAGGGAATATATTTTATTCCTTGAATCCTTTGTTCGATATAAATAATAAGAAAATTGGCTATGTAGCTTTTGTAAAAAATAATGAAGAAATGATTAAAGCGGAGACTAATACTCTGTTATTTAAAGTAATTATTATTGCTGTATTAGTTATGCTTTTTATTTTGGCAATAATCTTTTTAGTGAATCATTTTATTATAAAACCAATACGAAAAGCAACAGCCTTGGCAAAGGAGATTGCTGAAGGTATTTTATAGATATTTCAGATTCAGGCTAAAGTTCAGCAATTAATTGCTTGATTTTAGTTTCTAAAGTTTTCATATAGTATTTGAAATTGATCAATCTTGCAGTAGATTGAGCATATTCGTCTTGTGCTAAATGTACTTCGAGCGAAGTAGCCTCGCCGAGTCTTAATCTTTCCAAACTAATATCAATATTTTCTTTAGCTAAAACATTGTTTTCTTGTTCTATGATCAACTGTTGTTTTCTAAATTCAAGTTCACTTAAAGAGTTTTGAAGTTGAAGTTTGAGTTCAAGTTTTGCAGCTTCTAAGTCAAATTCATTCGATTTAATATCTATATCGGCAATTTCAGATTTTCTGGAAATTTCGCCGGCAGCATATATTGGAATAGAAATTCCTAATCCAAATTGAGGACCGTATTCCCTGTTAGATTTTAGGTTGCCGTCTGAATTATTTAGATTGGAAAAACTATAAGCACCGCTAAGATTAATAAAAGGCAGTCTGCTGCTTTCTATTTCGTCTTTAATTAGTTTCGCTACTTCTAATTGCTTTTTTAATAATATTAGATTTAAATTAGAATTAAAGAGTTTATCTTCGAGTTGTTTATAATCAGGTAGA